>DASUMN010000306.1:0-25000 GCA_036277675.1 Nitrospira sp.
ACGATCGCTTTGGTCGGTCCCATGCCACACCTCCATATGCTGGTAGAGTGCCTGATAGCCGAACCCGTGGATGAAACGATACGCCCTGCCTGTTTTGAAATCAATCTGTACCGGAGCGGCATCCGCAGCCTTCGGAGCAAAACAAAGGGATCGGGAGGCATTGTTTGCCATGAGCGAGAGAAGACCACGTGTTGTATCCACTCCGCGATCAAGAAGGCCCAGCCAACTGTTGCATCCTTCCGATTCGGGCGGCATGATGCTGTCGAGCTGCGATGCTTTTACACTGCACCAAGAGACTGGCGGCGAAGCTTCCGCAGGACCAGGCGAGTAATGCATCTACCGTTGTCTCGCCAGACGAACGCATGCAACTGGGTGATTGGCATGGGCATTTGCTCCTGCTGGATCGGCGGCAGTGCGTGATGTTTTGTCACGACTGCACGCGCTACGTGCTTTTTCTTCCAGGGCTTCGTGCGGCGCAGTTTGCTGATTTAGGCCGCTGGCATCAGGAACTGTTTCTCGCCACGCTCGCCGTACAAGGCCTGCCGTCCTCCCATCTGGCACGTCTTGAACTCCTCATGGGTCCGCTTCAGTTCGACTGCCAGACTGATCGGTCGGTCTTGGGGTCGTTACGCGTCGCTGCCGATGACCTTTCGGTATGGTTCCTTGCCTCGCGTGGCCAATGTCTTGGATCTGGACCCTCTCGCGATTTCCCATACGCTGAATCAACGCCCCTGCAGGGCTGGAAAGGCCTTGATCT
The DNA here is from genome assembly GCA_036277675.1 of Nitrospira sp. Classification (GTDB taxonomy): domain Bacteria; phylum Nitrospirota; class Nitrospiria; order Nitrospirales; family Nitrospiraceae; genus Nitrospira_D. The sequence continues at coordinate 758 of DASUMN010000306.1, forward strand.
GGCCGGCCGAGGCAATGCGGAAGTTGGTTGAAGAAGCAGTTCAGCGGGTATAGGGGGAGTTGTCATCCCCTTCCCCCATCGGGATCTTCCATTGACAGTGGCCGCGTGGTCCTGTAAGGTGAACGTAACGTATTGAGCCACGCCGACTATCCCATCTCTCGCGTGTCCCCCCCTGTTCCTGCGCGTCTGATTCCCTAGTGTCCGCCGCTTCTACGCCAGAAGTCTGCTCTGTCCACGAGCCTTGAGTGCGAAGGTGGACTTTGAGCAGGTGGTGGTTTCCCACATCATGGCAAAGGAGAATCGTATGAACCAAGAACAGTTCGGGCAATTTTGGGATCAATTGAAAACGCCGCTCAAGGATCACTGGTCAAAGATTACAGCGGAGGATTTGACGGAGATTCAAGGGGATTTAGCGAGGTTCGGGTCGGTTATTCAGAATCGGTATGGAGATCTGCAGAAAGAGGAAGTACGCACGTGGGTCAATCGGCGGTATTCCCATTGGACAGGAAACTATACGGGATACAAGGATGCGGAGCCGGCGTCCTAACGGCCATCAGCCGCCGTCTACATCCGAACGGACTGGAGGCAAAGGTGTCGGGTATCATTTCCCGATTCAGGACTGGCAGCCATCCGGAAAGGTCTGCTCCTCCGATTCTCTGACCATGCCTCTGATGTCTCAACGTGAGGCAAGATTCTCGCGGCTATTGACCAAAGAGAATCTCAGCGAAACAGTGGTCTCTGATACCATTGTTTTCACGATGCCAACCGCATGTGCGATTTAAGCTCTCACCCTTATTGTGCCCTATTGTGCTTCCCCACCGGCCCCCGCAAGCATTTCTTTCCCACAGTGATCTGCCTGAAATTCCCAGTATTACAGCCACGAACTTGATCAGGTATGCACTCTTAGCTCGCGCACGCCACGACCGATCTTACGCCGGATGAGCGTCCGCAGTGTCACCCCATTTGCGTAGCCGACCTGGGTGGCAATTTGGTCAATACTCCTGTTGCTCGTCCGCAACAGGTGCACTGCACGTTCGACGCGAAGGTCTTGAAAATATGCGAGCGGGGACTTGCCCATGACCGATTGCAGACGGCGAGTCAGTGTCCGTGGGCTTGTGGCGACGGCGCGAGCGGCATCATTGAGGGAGAACCCGTCGGCTAAGCGGCGACGTGCCCACCGCTCGAACTCCTCGACAAACGGATCTGCGTGAGCAAGATGATCAGGTATGGCAAAGGCCGCTTGTGATGGCCGCGGGTCAACGACAAGGTAGCGCGCCGTCAGCATCGCCAGTGCCGGGCTATGGCGCCGTACCAGCCAGAGCGCCAGGTCAAGGTGGGCCAGTGCCGCACCAGCGGTGACCAAGCGTGAGGTATGGACGATCATCTGCGATTCGTCGAGCACGACATGCGGGTACTGTTCACGGAAAAACGGGGCGAGCCACCAGGACGTCGTTGCGTGATGGCCATCGAGGAGAGACGAGCCGGCAAGCACAAACGTGCTCGTGCAGGCGGCTCCGACGAGGGTGCCGGCGGCAGACCAATCGCGCAACAGGGCTTGTGCATCTGCCGTGTCTCGCCGTTCCAGTGCCACTCGTAGTGTCTCCGGCATTTTCGCTCCAATGGCAGGGACAAGCACAACATCAGGACGCGCAAGCCGTGCCGCCGGCCGTACCGGTACCGAAAGCCCTTGGCTGGTGCGCACACGAGATCGGACGCCGATGATCGTCACTTCGAAGCGGGTCGATGATGTCCCGGTTGATTTCGCCAGTGTGCTCGCTGTGCTGAAGGTGTCGAGAAAAGTGGCTAATCCGGTGTCGAAGACATCATGGAGAGCCAGTATGTAGATTTGCATGGCCAGAATCGTATCATAATTGTCATTCTTGCCACTAGTCCATCTATGGAAGCCGACGCTAGAATGCACACACTCTTGCTCATACATTCAAAAAGGGAGGGCCATCATGGTACGAGTTGGACTGTTGGTGCGATTGCAAGCTAAGCCTGGTATGGAATCAGCTGTTGCCAGCTTTCTTGAGAGTGGACTTACTTTGGCAAATCAGGAAGCTGCGACGACGGTCTGGTTTGCGTTGCGATTGGGGCCGGCGACATTCGGTATCTTCGATGCGTTTGCCGATGAGACAGGACGAAAGGCGCACTTGGCTGGGCCAATTGCAGCGGCCTTGATGGCAAAAGCTTCAGACCTACTGGCCGAACCACCGCGGATCGAACAGGTTGACGTGCTTGCCGCAAAGATCACGCAGTGAATTGGTAGCAGGCTCTGATGCGATATCAACCGAGTTGTTGCTGGTATTTTCTGATGAGGGAGTATTTACGAAGAACGTGTCGCAATGACCTGCAATGTGGGTGGAATTGAAAAGCCAATACGGATTGGAGCAGGGATACCGCCTTTCCTCATACGTGGGCCTTCGTTACGCAGCGGAAGCGGGTCGGGTCTTGGGTTATGCATCGCCCCCTGCCTCACTTATCCGCCGGTGATCTTGATCCCCTGTTCCCACCCGTAGAGAATTGCTTGCTGGTGCCGACACCACTGTCCCATGACACTCTCATTCCAGTTGTGGCGTGCGGGTCGCGGAGTTCACGGGGACCTCCTGGCAGGCAGGCACGATATGATATGCCAGTACGCCGCGGACTTCCAGGGCAGTGTGCCGGGTCGGTACAGTCATGGCCTGTTGATTCGAGGCTTCGCTGACTCTAAGATGACTGGCAGGACTCCGAGGAACGAAAGGATGGCCATGAGAAAGTATGTGACGATGGCCCTGCTGTTGATACTCCTCCAGGGTGGGCTGGCCTATGGAAGCTGGGTGTCATTGGGAGGAGACAACAAGCTGGGTCTCACGATTTATTTTGATCCTGCAGCCAGCGAGCGGAACGGTGATCAACGCACGATCTGGATCCTCTATGACTTCAAGACCGCGCAGAGTAAGGAGGGTGGCGTCTCGTTCCGGTCAGCCAAGATGCAGCGGGAATATGACTGTGGACAATCTCGGACGCGTCTCTTGACGGTCTTGCATTACGCCGGTGCGATGGAAAGCGGCCAAATGGTGCTGGAGAGCAAGCCCTCCAACCAGGAATGGACGCCCGTCGGCCAACCGGAGCCAGGGACGATCGCGAAAGATTTGTGGACCCTCGCCTGTAGCGAAAAGTGAACGCTCGTGTGTGCCCCAACGGACTGCTTCATGGAATGGAGGCTAGCTCCCTGGACGAGTCGCGTCCAATTCGTTCAAAAGAAAAGTTCTGACTCGTTCGCGCGCATCGCGGGATGGCTGCCCGGCCGCCTCAGATGCCTTCCATGATCCGATCAAGGTACTGTGGACGTTGATTGGTTTGCCGTCCGGCTGGTAGGCGCTCGCGGGTATTTCTCCATCAAGAAACCGGTCGCCGAATTCGCGGCGCAGCGTGAGATGCTTCGCGCGATCGGCCATGCAGTCCGTCTCAAACCGCAGTCCGTAGATCTTGGCGGGGCTTTGTCTGGCGATTACGAGATCGTCGGCTGACAAACCCAGTGAGGTTCGGTCTTCATCCGTGTACCACCAAAACCTCATGGGCAGTGCCGGCTGTGCGACCACGGCCGCGCTCACCCGTGGATGGTCCAGCAGCGCCAACGGGATGGGGCCGGTCATGCAGTTGCCGATGATCCCGATGCCGTCATCGGGGTGCCGCGATCCGATGTCCCGTACCACGCCTCGGAGCCAGTTCGCGATCGGGGTGCTCCCATGAGAGGGCATTCCCCATTCTCCACGGGGAAAGAACTCGACCAGCCCGCGGAACCAATAGGCCCATAGCCCGCTGGCAGGTGAGAACCTGCCTTTTTCACCGAACAGCAGCGGCACATAGACGGTAAAATCTTTCGACAACTCCTCCGCATAGGCCAGGGTTCCCGGAGTGAGTCCGGTCATCTCGTGGAGCAAGATCACCGGCGGCTTGGCGGTGCCGTCATCGAGGCAGAATACCGAATGCGTGATGCCCGCGTGCGCGAAGGGCTCGTTGAAACATTCGATCCAATTGCGTGTCGGCGTTCCCTCTTCTTTTGTATGCGGTGCGCATAGTCCGAGTTGCGCGGCTCCACAGCCTGTTACGGACAGCGACAGGGCCACCGCGACGGCGTGAAAGAACGAGCGGTTCGATATTTCCACGGTACTCCTCCGATACGATCTCGTACGTCCGGATCTCATGCGGTGAGGCAAAGCAGTCCGGAGCTTGCCAGTGTTTGTGAACCCACGCAAGACCTTCTCCGGTTCATATAAAGGAGAATCCTCTGGCGCTTGGGAAGACTCTAGTAAGGATCAGGCCATAAGCAGTACACTGCGAGTCACGATGGATACGCACTGATGGGAGACCTATGAGCCTGTATGACATCAACCTCGTGGCTATCGACGGCACGCGGCAGAAGATGGACGTCTATCGCGGTAAGACGCTGCTCATCGTGAATGTCGCGAGTCAGTGCGGCTTCACGCCGCAATACGAAGGGTTGCAGGCGCTCTACGGCAAATTCAAGGATCGGAATTTCGCCGTGCTCGGGTTCCCCTGTAACCAGTTTGGAAAGCAGGAACCGAGCAGCGAAACGGAGATCGAGCAGTTCTGCACCAGGAACTTCGGGGTCACGTTTCCAATGTTTGCAAAGATCGAGGTGAACGGCGCGAATGCGCACCCCCTCTACCAATACCTCAAATCGGAGAAGCCCGGGATTCTCGGTACCGAAGCGATCAAATGGAACTTCACCAAGTTCCTCGTCGGATCCGACGGCACAGTCCTGAAACGCTATGCGCCGAACGATAAACCGGAAATGATCGAGGCCGACCTGGCCACGAGGTTCCGGACAACCGCGAAATCTCTCGCGGTGTGAAGCTCGAACTTCATCAAGGGGAGGACGTTATGCCGAGTTTTTTTGATCGAGTATTGGAGAGAGAACTGAAGGACGCGCTCGTGAAGTTTGAACGAGAGTTACGGCAAGCTGGGTTGGATGAGGAGCACGTCAAGAGCCGAATCAGAGGTGCCCGGCAATTCGTCAATTTTCTGTATGGGCGGTATATCGGCAAGCGCGAACGGGAATAGTATGAGCAAGCAGGGGCAGCCTACTGCTCCGGGTCGCTCTTGAGCAGCATGGGGCAGGGATAATTACTTTTTGGTCGGAGACGACTTCTTCAGTTCCTGCAACTCGGCGTCTTGTTCCGCCAACCGTTTCTGCATCGCCTTCAGCTCTTCTTTGAATGCTTGCATCTCCGCGTCGTTTGCGGCGGAGGGTGCTACCGGAACCAGTATCTGTTGAGCCGGTTGAGTACCCGGTATTCCCGCAGTCGGGGCTACGTGACCGGGGCGTGGCGGTGCCGCCAGCAACTTGGCGAGGAGATGGTAATCGACAGCGAATGTGCGGTTGCCCGATCCGCCAAACCAGCTGGCGTCACTTCGCGATTCGGGCCGGAGCGCGGCTTCCGGCACGAATGTGACGTCGCGATCGCGCAACCCATCGGGATCCGGCAGCGGGCGCGGCATTTTCTGAATCGACTCGGCTTTGCCGGGTTTGTAACGATACTGGGTCAAGGTGACATGGAGTGAGAGGCTATCTGCCGCAAGATACCCCGCCGTCGTTTCCCGTTTGTTGGCATCGGTGCCGGCTTGGGCTGAGAAATCGGTGTGGTACAGCCGGAACCCGACCCGTTGGTTCGGAGCGGCTTGGGAGAGTGCCGCGGTGATCGGCGGCGCCAACAGGGCGATGTCGTCATCATAAAACGTGCGAGTTTCGCTCAGATTGGTCGACAGCAAGGCCTTCCCAATCAACAACATCATGCTGCTTTTTTCCTTGGTATGCACGCCTCGCAGGACATTCGCCACCGCCGCTTCATCCAGCTTGATGGGATGGGCGGCCTGAAACGACGAGTCCGATACCGTTTCAAGAAACACGTCGATTCGGCCATCCTGATGGATCGTGGTGACGGGGATCTGTTTCCATGTACAGGCGGAGAGCAGCAGGATTGCGCAGCTGATAGGGATGAGCCGGCGGAAATGGCTGAGGCCCAATATTGGCTGATCGGCTGATTTCATGGTGGCAATTCTCTTTCTCGAAGGGGGCAAACAACGTTGTACTGTAACAGGAATGGGTGAGCAAAAACAAACCGTGCGAGGCCGTTCTTGACACATTCCCGTCAGTTCGATATATAGGCGCCGCCTACGCTGCAAAGTAGACAAAGAGATTGGTGGCCAAGGCTCTGCGGCAGGTGTGGCGAAGACGAACGTGGCAATGATGGGCGTGCGGAGAGCGATAGCGGAACCAGCTGTTTCAGTGTTCGAGCGAATACCGAGTGCGCGTCCTTCATGTGCATCCGGCTGGCTTCGAAAAGTGCCGGGGGTAGTTCGTAGACCGGTTGACGTTGGAAGAAAGGAGGACCAGTACTAGCGACTCATACCAGGTCTTCAGTCGTGGCAGGTTCCAGGGCGGTCAACCGTTTTGGTAGATTTCCACAATACGCATCAACTGGAAGTTAGCAACTCACAGCGACCGAAAGGAGTGATGCAGATGGAAACGAAGCAGCCACAAGATTCAGCGGGCGTCAAGCAAGACGAGCACGTGTCTGAAGCGCGCGGGTCCTCACGAAGAGAGTTTCTCGGTCAAACCGGACGAGTCGCCGCAGGTGTAGGTGTTGCCGCATTGCTGGGCAACCTCGGGAACTACGCCCTCTCCTATGCGGCAGGCGGGCCACCTATCAAGATCGGTATCTTGCATTCACTCAGCGGCACCATGGCCATCAGCGAAGTGTCGCTGCGCGACGTCGTCATGATGGCGGTGGAAGAGATCAACCAGGCCGGCGGTGTCATGGGCCGCCAAATCGAGGCGGTGATCGTTGATCCGGCATCGAATTGGGACCTCTTTGCGGAAAAGGCCAAGCAGCTGCTTCTGCAAGACAAGGTGTCCGTGGTCTTCGGCTGTTGGACCTCGGTCAGCCGGAAGTCCGTGCTGCCCGTGTTTGAAAAGAACAACGGCATGTTGTTCTATCCGGTTCAATATGAGGGTGAGGAGTGCTCCAAGAACGTGTTCTACACCGGCGCGGCCGTCAATCAGCAGGCACAGCCGGCCGTGGAATACTTGATGAGCCCGGAGGGCGGCAGTTACAAGAAGTTCTATCTGCTCGGCACCGACTACGTGTATCCGCGCACGACGAACAAAATTCTTCGCGCCATGCTCTTGGCCAAGGGTGTTCCGGCCGGGAACATCGCGGAAGAATACACCCCGTTCCACCATCAGGACTATCAAACCATCTGCGGCAAGATCAAGAAATTCGCCGCGGGCGGCGGCGCCGCCGTCATCAGTACCATCAACGGTGACAGCAACGTGCCGTTCTACAAAGAGTTCGGCAACCAGGGCCTCCGCGCGGAAGATGCGCCGATCATGGCCTTCAGCGTGGCCGAAGACGAGCTGCGCGGGATGGACACAAGCGCACTGGTTGGACACCTGGCTGCCTGGAATTACTATCAAAGCGTCGATACGCCGCAGAACAAGAAGTTCGTAGCAAGTTTCAAGGCCTACTGCAAGAAGAACAACTTGCCGGACGGCGAAAATCGGGTTACGGATGATCCAATCGAAGCGGCCTATTTCGGTGTCTACGTGTGGAAGCAGGCGGTTGAAAAAGCCGGCACCCTCGATGTGGACAAGGTGCGGGCAGCCGTCTACAACCAGAAGTTCCTGGCGCCTGGCGGCACCATCATGATGGATTGCTGCAATCAGCACACGCATAAGCCGGTGCTCATCGGCGAAATCCTCAAAGACGGCCAGTTCAAGGTGGTCTGGCGGTCCAAGGGATTGGTCAAGCCGGAGCCATGGAGCGAGTTCACCAACCCGGAGAAGGGTTGTGACTGGATCCAGCACCAAGGCACGTATCAAAAGAAGTAAGACGGTGAGGACGTGAAGTTGCCGTCTTGGTCTTACGCGGAACAATCCTGACGACGGATGCAGTCGGTGTGAGGGGCTGGGAGTTCATTCGGTTATGCCGATGAACTTCCAGCCTCCTGCCGGTGGTGTCTCGAATAGGATGGTGCACGCGTAAGCCTTGAGGACATTGTTAAGAGTGGCGACAGCGTCACGAAAGGACTCATGAAGAGAGGACCTTGTGCGCTTGCGATAGCTTTGTCGATTGCCCTGTCCTTTGTGCTGAATGTTGGTCCCAAATCAGTGAACGCGGAGGACGAGGCTCCCGCTCCTGCCGCAGCCCCGTCTGCTCCTGCCCTCTCCCCGATCGAACAGGCCCTCGCCGATCTCAGCAGTGAGAACGCGGAGACTCGTAGTGCCGCGGTCGCACTCCTGATCGAGAAGGGCGATGCGAGCCTGATCCCTAAGCTGGACGACATCCGCGCGACGGCGGACCGGGCGGTTCGGCAAGCCATCAAGCCGGTCGTCGATCTGCTGAAAAACCGTGCCAACTTGTCGAGTGAGCTTCCTGACTACCGACGGTCGGCCGCGTCCGATCTCGCTTCGACGGGACGCCGGGAGGCCATTGCCTGGCTGCAAGCGGCGGCCGCCAAGGAAGAGGTCTGGTGGGTCCGGTATACGATGGAGGAGTCCGCCAACCTGCTGGAACTCCGTTCAGGGGATGGGGCGGCTCAGCTGGGGGCGGCCAAGAAGCTGGGCGAGCTGCGCAGCCAGAATGGTGTCAGCTCCCTGCAGGAACTGATCGAGGCAGGCAACGCGGCCGAAGCGACGGAAGCGCAAAAGACCCTGGCGTCGACGGCCACGGCAGCGGTCTCGCAGATCGAGTCCTGGTCCACGAAAGCGACGATCATTGAGACGATCTTCCGCGGCATCAGCCTCAGTTCGATTCTCTTAATCATGTCGCTCGGACTGGCGATCGTGTTCGGGTTGATGGGTGTCATCAACATGGCCCATGGCGAGTTGATGATGATCGGCGCCTATGCCACCTTTGTCACGCAGCAGGCATTCATCGCATGGCTTCCACCCGAGTCCTTCGATTGGTATTTCCCCGCCTCCTTGCCGATGGCCTTTCTGGCCTCCTTCGGAGCCGGCTGGTTGCTGGAGGCCACCGTCATCCGCTTTCTCTATGGACGGTTGCTTGAAACGCTGCTGGCGACCTGGGGAATCAGTCTGATCCTCATGCAATCCGCTCGAGTCTACTTCGGTGACTTGACGGCCGTCATTGCGCCGCAGTCCTTACGGGGCGGCGTGCAAGTGATGGTCGGCGTCTATCTTCCCTATAACCGCATTTTCATCATCATCCTCTCCATTATATGCGTCGTGGGAATCTATTACCTGTTGTTCCGCTCAAATCTGGGAATGCGGGTGCGTGCCGTGACTCAGAATCGCAACATGAGCGCCTGTCTCGGTATCCCGACCAGAAAGGTCGATTCGTATACCTTTGCCTTTGCGTCGGGCTTGGCAGGGATCGCAGGTTGGGCCCTCACCATGGTTGGAAACGTTGATCCGGGCCTTGGTCAAAACTATATCGTCGATTCCTTCATGGTGGTGGTGACCGGCGGAGTCGGGAAGCTGGCCGGCACGATCTGGGCTTCCTTGGGCATCGGAGGGTTGAACAAGGTGATCGAACCCTTCACCGGAGCGGTCTATGGGAAGGTGTTCATCCTAGTCGGCGTGATTCTTTTCCTACAATGGCGGCCATCCGGGCTGTTTGCCGCGAAAGGACGGAGCGCCGATGCCTGAGCAGATACAGTCGCAACAAGACAGTCGCGAGACCCTGTCGTTCTATCTGGTGGGCGCAGTCTTTCTTATTGTCATGCCGCTGCTAAACATCCTGCCGGCGGAAGACTCGTGGTTGCATCTGTCCGATTTTCGGTTGAATCAGTTCGGCAAGTTCCTGTGCTTCGCCATTTTGGCCCTCGGACTCGATCTGACGTGGGGCTATTGCGGCGTGTTGAGCCTAGGACAGGGGGTGTTTTTTGGATTCGGCGCCTATTGCATGGGCATGTACTTGGCGTTGCAGATCGGGAAGGAAAGTGTCTATGGCAGTGAACTGCCCGATTTTATGGTTTGGACTCAGGTCAAGGAGCTCCCACTGTTTTGGTACCCCTTCAAGAGCTTTTGGGGCGGTTTCCTTGGAGCGATTCTGGTTCCCGTGATCTTTGCCACCATCTTCGGATTCTTGGCCTTCCGCAGCCGAATCAAAGGCGTGTATTTCGCCATCATCACGCAGGCGCTGGCCTTTGCCGCCTGGCTGGTCTTCAATCGAAACGAAACGCGGCTGGGTGGGACCAACGGGTTGACCGATTTTAAACAAGTGCTCGGATATCGGCTGTCGGATCCTTCGACTCAGCTGGGACTCTATATCGTGACCGTGGTGGCGCTGATCGCCTCCTTTCTGCTCTGCCGTTGGATCGTCGCGTCGCGGGCCGGGAAGGTCCTGGTCGCGATACGAGACAGTGAATCGCGTGTCACGTTTTCCGGGTATACCCCATGGGTCTACAAGCTCTTCGTATTCGTGGTCGCGGCGGGGTTGGCAGGATTAGCAGGTATGTTGTACGTGCCACAGGTCGGTATCATCACGCCGGCGCAGATCGGGGTCTTGCCGTCCCTCGAAGTCGTCATCTGGGTGGCCGTCGGTGGACGAGGCACGTTGATCGGTGCCGTGTTGGGCGCGGTGGTCGTGAACTTCGGCCGTAGCGTACTGACCAATTATTTTCCGGAAGCCTGGCCATTCATTCTCGGCGGGCTCTTTGTGGTGGTCGTGACCATGTTCCCAGACGGGTTGGTCGGGATCATTCGGAAACTCTTCTCCGGCGGCTCTCCCACGGCCAGTGTGGCCATGCCAAAACCTCAAGCGCAGGGAGGGCGGTAACGTGAGCGCCGAAGGATTGATTCTCAACTGCGAAAACGTGGTCGTGGACTACGACGGATTCAAGGCACTCAACAACTGCAACTTCAGCGTCCACTATAACGAACTGCGGGTGGTGATCGGCCCGAACGGCGCCGGAAAGACTACCCTGCTGGATTGCATTTGCGGAAAAACCAAGCCGTCTTCAGGAAAAATCGCCTTCGGAAACAATATTGAGCTGGTGGGGAAGAACGCAGAAGATATTACCAAGCTCGGCGTTGGTCGCAAGTTCCAAGCCCCCTCGGTCTACGGGAATCTTACCGTCTGGCAGAATCTGGATCTCTCGCTGAAACGGGCGAGCAAAGGCGTATTCCCGACCTTGATGGGAAAGTCTACGTCTGCGGAACGGGAGCGGATCAATGAGACGCTGAATACGATCGGGTTGACGCAGGACGCGCATTCGAGAGCCGGGTCCCTGTCTCACGGGCAGAAACAATGGCTGGAGATCGGCATGGTGATCTTGCAGGACCCGTCGTTGCTGTTGGTCGATGAACCTGTCGCCGGCATGAGCGACAAGGAAACGGAGCAGACCGGCCGGTTGCTCCAGACTCTGTCCGAAAAACAAGCGATCGTCGTGATCGAGCACGATATGGATTTCGTCCGCCAAATCGCGCGTATTGTCACGGTGCTGGCGGAAGGCACGGTCATTTGTGAAGGCACGGTCGAACATGTCCAGGCGGATCAGCACGTCAGGGAGATCTATCTCGGCCGGGCAAAAGTCGCACATTAGTGATCCAAGTGCCCTGTACGATCCCCAAAAGGGAGATGGGAACCAGATGCTATGGTGCTGAAACTGGAAGACGTCAATGCCTACTATGGAGAGAGCCACATTCTGCGGGATGTGTCCTTCACGATCGATCCAGGCGAAGTGGTTTGTCTCATGGGCCGGAACGGGGTCGGCAAGACCACGACGCTGAAGACCTTGACGGGTCTGCTTCCGATCAAAGGCGGCACCATCTCGTTTGACGGCGCAGATATTACACACTGGAAGACCGATATCCGAGCCAAGCGAGGGTTGGCCTATGTGCCGCAAGGGCGGGAGATTATTCCGCACTTGACCGTCAAGCAGAATCTGCTCCTCGGGTATTGGAATCGCCCCAAGATCAGCGGAGATGTGTCCGAAAAGGACGCGTTCGACGAGGTCTACCAACTCTTTCCCAAGCTCACGCAGATTCTCCACCGCCCCGGCGGTGTGTTGAGCGGAGGAGAGCAGCAGCAATTGGCGATCGGCCGTGCGATTCTGTCCAGCCCCAAGCTGCTGTTGCTGGATGAACCGACTGAAGGCATTCAGCCGTCGATCGTGGATCAAATCGAGGATGTAATCATCGGATTCAAGAATTCGCGCCGGTTTGCGATTCTGCTGGTCGAACAAGGACTCCACTTCGCCGCCCGGCTTGCGGAGAAGTATGTGGTGATGGCCAAAGGGGCGGTGATGGCGCAGGGGAAAAGCACGGAATTGAATGCCGACATGGTGCGGCAATATCTGACGGTGTGAGGGCTCAGTTCGGCGTGTTGCTTCCTGCGGGGAAGCCCCTCGCACATCGACATCGGTTGAGGACAGAGGAGGACCCATGCATCTCACGCCGAGGGAACAAGAAAAACTGTTGATCTACACGGCCGGACAATTGGCCGCCGACAGGAAAAAACGCGGGCTTAAGCTCAATCACCCTGAGACAGTCGCCTACCTGACCGCCGCTATTCTGGAAGGCATTCGTGACGGCCGCTCCGTGGCCGATCTCATGTCCTATGGCACGACGCTGCTGTCGCGCAAGGACGTGATGCCGGGTGTGCCGGAGATGATTCATGAGTTCCAGGTCGAAGGGACTTTCCCGGACGGGACAAAATTGGTGACGGTACACGATCCGATCCGATAAGCGGGCGGGCGACAGGGAGCATGCATTTCCAATCCGCCGAGGAGGATACCGATGCCGAAGAAAAAGACACGCACGGCGGCGAAGACCGGCCGTGCGCCACGGAAGGCAAGCGTTTCTCTGGCCGCCGCCATCAAAGCCGAGTTGTCCAAGCCGGTCGTGCCCGGCCAGATTCAATTCGCGGCCGGCGACATTGAACTCAACGCAGGCCGCCAGACCAAGGAATTGCTCGTGGCCAATACGGGTGATCGGCCGATCCAAGTCGGTTCTCATTGTCATTTTTTTGAATCCAACCGCGCCCTCAAGTTCGACCGGGAGCAGGCGTTCGGTTTCCGGCTGTCCATTCCAGCGGGGACGGCGGTGCGGTTCGAACCGGGGGAAGAGAAACGGGTAACGGTCGTCGCCTTGGCGGGAAAGCGGGTTGCGTATGGCATCAATGGATTGACTAGTGGCTCGTTGGACAATCCAGTGGTCAAGGCGAACGCGCTGGCACGGGCGGCTGAGCAGGGATTCTCCGGGAAGGGAGGGAAACGGTGAAGATTCCACGGAAACAATATGCGGATCTCTTTGGCCCCACGGTAGGCGACCGCATCCGGCTGGCCGATACGGAGCTGCTGATTGAAATTGAAAAAGACTTCACGTCGTATGGGGACGAGGCGGTCTTCGGCGGCGGCAAGGTCATTCGGGACGGGATGGGCCAGTCGCCCGGCGCCACGAACGCGAGCGGGGCACTCGACACCGTGATTACCAACGCGGTTATTCTGGACCATTGGGGTATCGTGAAGGCGGACATCGGCATCAAGGACGGGCGCATCGTCGGGATCGGCAAGGCCGGTAATTCCGATCTCATGCCGAACGTGACCCCGGGCATGGAAATAGGCGCCGGGACCGAAGCTATCTCGGCGGAGGGGTGCATCGTCACGGCCGGCGGGGTGGAAACGCATATCCATTATATCTGTCCCCAGCAGTACTGGGAGGCCTTATCCGCTGGCATCACGACCATGATCGGCGGGGGAACCGGTCCGGCCACCGGCACCAATGCCACGACATGCACGCCGGGCCCGTGGAACATCCATCGGATGTTGGAGGCGTCGGACGGGATACCGATGAATCTTGGGTTTCTCGGCAAAGGTAACGCCTCACAGACCGGAGGTCTGGACGAACAGATCGAGGCGGGGGCCATCGGGTTGAAGCTCCATGAAGACTGGGGAACGACACCGGCGGCGATCGATACCTGTTTGAGCGTTGCCGAACGGTACGATGTCCAGGTGGCCATCCATACGGATACGCTGAACGAGGCCGGATTCGTCGAAGATACGGTCAAATCGTTCAAGGGCCGAACCATTCACTCGTTCCATACCGAAGGGGCCGGCGGTGGCCACGCACCCGATATCATCAAGGTCTGCGGTGAGGCGAACGTGTTGCCGTCCTCTACCAATCCGACGATGCCGTTCACCGTCAATACCATGGATGAACATCTGGACATGCTCATCGTCTGCCACCACTTGAACAAGCGGGTGCCGGAGGATGTCGCGTTTGCCGAGTCCCGCATCCGGCGCGAGACCATTGCGGCGGAAGATGTGCTGCACGATCTCGGCGCCATCAGCATGATGTCCTCCGATTCGCAGGCGATGGGACGATTGGGAGAAGTGATCATCAGAACCTGGCAGGCGGCGCACAAGATGAAGGTGCAGCGCGGACATCTCGCGCCCGCGAGCGGGAAGGATTGGGCGCAGGCCGACAACTTCCGGGCAAAACGCTACGTGGCCAAGTACACGATCAATCCCGCCGTCGCGCACGGCATCGCGCATGAAGTGGGGTCGGTGGAAACCGGCAAGATCGCCGATTTGGTGATCTGGAAGCCGGCTTTCTTCGGGGTGAAACCGGAAATGGTGTTGAAAAGCGGGTTCATTGCCCAGGCGCAGATGGGGGATCCCAATGCCTCGATTCCGACTCCGGAACCGATCATCAGCCGGCCGATGTTCGGTTCGTTCGGACGGGCACTCTACAGCACCAGCCTGACCTTTCTCTCGCAGGCGGCCCTGGAGAAAGGGGTTCCGAAAAAGCTCGGATTACAGAAACGTGTCGCGGCCGTGAAGAATTGCCGAACTATCAAGAAACGCGACATGAAGCTGAACGATTATCTGCCGAATATCGAAGTCGATCCGGAGACCTATGTCGTCACGGCGGACGGGGTGCGGCTCACGTGCGAGCCCGCGATCGTACTGCCCATGGCGCAGCGGTATTTTTTGTTTTAGGGCGCAAGGTTCAAGGGGCAAGGAGCACATTCCCGGGTGGATACGCGGGCGCTGCTTGAAGGGCTCAGGTTTACCGACACATTTTTTCCATCCGGCGGCTACGCCTTTTCGTCTGGGCTCGAAGCGGCCATGCAAGGAGGCGCCGTCAAAGACTCCGACCAACTGGGCCGTTATGTCGAAGATCTGTTGCGCGGGGGGATGAGCCGGCGGGAAGTGCTGGCCGCCAAGGTCGCGAACCGAGCCGGCATGACGGGGGTGGTCGCCAAGGCGATCGAGGTGGACCGCGACCTGGAGGCGACGAAAATTGGTCGCGAGGCGCGTGTCGCCAGCCGCCAGATGGGCCGGCAAATCCTCAAAATCGCCACGGATCAACTCCGAGATAAGCCGGTGGTGGGAGCCTATCGCGACGCCGTGGAGGCTGGGGCTCCAGGTCACCTCGCTGTGAGCTTCGGACTCACCTTGGGGACGTGCGGATGGACGGCGCAAGAGACTGCCGCGGCCTTTCTGTATCACACGGCTGTTGGATTTGTGTCCGCCGCGATGCGGCTGAGTCCCCTCGGCCAGTTCGAAGGGCAGCGGGTGTTGGGCGAGTGGCTGCCGTTGATCGACCAGATCAGCCGCGAGGTCGATGAGACCATGCCGATGAGCTCCTGGTCGCCCATTCAAGATATCTATGCCATGCGCCATGGCCGGTTGGAATGGCGGCTCTTTAGAAGCTAAGAGCAGGTCTTCACTATCGTCTAACTGCGCGTTAGGATTTTCATGCACGACATTAATCGGCAGCACAATCATGGTGAGGCGCATCCGACTCAAGCGAGGAAGCAAGGCATCCCGGTGATCGGCGTTGGAGGGCCGGTTGGGTCCGGCAAAACTGCGCTGGTCGAAGCGCTCTGCCGGAAGTTGCGCGATCGGTACAGTTTGGCGGCGGTGACGAACGATATTTTCACGAAGATCGATGCGGAGATTCTTACGAAACGGGCCGCCTTGCCGGTTGATCGGATTCTCGGGGTGGAGACCGGCGGATGCCCCCACACGGCCATCCGGGAAGATGCCTCGCATAATCAGGAGGCCATCAACGACTTGCTCCGACGCCATCCGGACATCGAGCTGATCTTCTTGGAAAGCGGCGGGGACAATTTGGCGGCGACCTTCAGCCCAGAATTGGTGGATGCCGTGATCTATGTGATCGACGTGGCCGGAGGCGACAAAATCCCGCGCAAAGGCGGACCGGGGATCACGCGATCCGATCTGTTGGTCATCAACAAGATGGATCTCGCGCCCTATGTGCGGTCAGATTTGGGCGTCATGGATCGAGATACTCGGCGGATGCGGGGCGATCTCCCCTTCGTCTTCACGAACCTCTTGAGCGAAGAGGGCCTCGATCAGGTGGTGACCTGGGTCGAGCAGCGAGTCCCACAACGGGTTCGGCGGGCGTGATTGCCGGATCGGTCTCCGTGCCGCGGAAAAGAAAAAACATTCCAACTGTTCTGACTGAATCGGTCGGCCGTATCGGCAAGCTGCGGCTTGAGTACGCCAAGCGCGACGGCCGGACGATCATTGCACGTTCCCACTGCATCACGCCCTGGCATTTGCTGCCGCCGATCTACCTTGACGACACCGGGGCCGCCTATACCCTCCTGGTCAATCCTTCCGGTGGACTGGTCGGCGGCGATCGTCTCACCATTGATATGAGCGTGGAGGAGGGGGCGCATGTGCTGATCTCCGCTCCGTCGGCGAACCGTGTCTATCGGTCGGAGGGCGAGGTTTCGGTGCAGGATATCACGCTGACGGTCGGCCCCGGCGCCATCTTGGAGTGGTTGCCCGAACAGACCATTCCGTTTGCAGGCTCTCGATTCAAGCAAACGCTTCATGCCACGCTAGCCTCCGGCGCCACGATTCTCCTCTGGGACGCCATCGCCTCCGGCCGCATTGCGCGCGGGGAACGCTGGGCATTTGCGACGTTCGAGAACGACATCCGGATCACGACGGCGTCGGGCGCCTCGCTCATGGAGCGATATGCTCTCGATCCCGCGACGAATCTGGGCGCCATTGGACTCGCCGCGGACTGGGACTACGTGGCGTCGTTGTATGTGGTCAACGATGCCATCACGCCGGAGGTATGGAGCCGATTGGAAACAAGGATTGGGCTCGCACTCGACGAGCATGCGGAGCACATTCTCGGAGGCGTGTCTCAACCGGCGGTGCCGGGCGTCGCGGTGAAATTACTCGCCAGGTCGGCGCCGGATCTAACGAAGATACTGGACGTCTTATGGGCGGCTGTGCGCGCAGAGCTCTGGAGTCTACCCCCGGTGGCGTGGAGGAAATACTAGCCGGGCCGGGCTCTTCGTCGTGTGTATCGTGATACTGTAGTTAAAGCAGTTACTGATAGCTATTTCTAGTCCAGTTCACAATTGAGGGCCGGTGTTCTCCTAGTTGTAGACGATATGTCTCCGAGACTATGATGCACGGCGAACTTCAGTCAGACAAGAGACTGAGAGGAGGACTTTATGACGATCAGCCAAACGTGCAGGGATATCCTAGTCGCAAGTGGGGTTGTCTTGCTCGTCGGGTGCTCGGCTTGGACGGGGAGGCCAGACACGGAGGTTCAGGTCGTGAGTACGCCGGACATGAAATCCAAGAGCCTCGCCGGCGCGTACTCAGATGTTGGACCGGATGGCGGAATCAAACCCCATTCGGCATCCTCGAACAAATAGTCCTTAGACCCGCGAAGCCGACTGAGACTCATCTGATCCCATTGTTAGTGCTGAGTCGACCGTCGGCCCGGAAACGGGTTTCACATCCGCACTCCTGATTGTGTCCGGACGTCCGTCACCGCACTTCCAGCACGCCTTCCTGGCCCTTCTCACGGTGGCTCTTCATGAAGGGCAGCTTCTTATCGCAATAAATCGCAAAGGAACCCGGGACTGTGGGGGTGAACTTGATAGTCCGGGTTTCTCCTGCCGGAATTTCTTCTCGGATATGCAGTCCGGATCGAGGATCGTCGATGATGACATTGTGAGGCACAACCCACGTTACGCTCTTGAAGGTCAGTTCGACCGGTTGGCCGGCCATGACCACAAGGTGGTGAGGAGTAAACGCATAGCTGTCGGCTTCTACTGTCGCTCGTTGGACACCGTTGGGGTCGAGCGGTACATCGAGGGCGTGTGAGCTTTCTGCATACAGTAGGAATATTGGCATGAGCAGTCCGATTGCAAACGATAGTCCCATAATCCGGTGTTTCCCTACCCGTTGCTGTTGGATAGTCATGGTATCTTTTTCCAAGTCATGTGTTTCTGAACCTCCCGTAGGATAGGCCAAAATCCCTGATAAATCGATGGGGGACTCGGAGTCTTCCAAGTGAGGTTTTTGAGAGAACGGGAAAAGAAGGACAGGCTACTTTTCTGGAGATTTCGGTGGGCGGCTGCGCGGGCGTAGCGTCTAGTCGAGCCCGCCTGCGCCGGTAAACTGAGCAATCCAGTCCGTTAAGCCAAAGGGCTCTTGGCGATTCAGACAGGTGCGGCGCGTGGCGGGTTCACGCTTCGTCGTCCGCTTGCGGGAGAAACCAGCCCTCCGACGCGCGCTAGCTCGGCTGG
The DNA here is from genome assembly GCA_036277675.1 of Nitrospira sp. GTDB lineage: Bacteria > Nitrospirota > Nitrospiria > Nitrospirales > Nitrospiraceae > Nitrospira_D. Next base: position 19,327 of record DASUMN010000306.1, read on the forward strand.
CCAAGACTATCAAGATATGAAAGTCTGACCCCCTACCTCCCCAAGCGCTATACTTACCGTGAAAAAATCTCCAGGATTTCATCCAGCGAATGGATGGTGCCCAGCAGCGTCGGGCTTCCGAACTGCTTGTTGTGGCGATTCTCCTGGACCCGCTGAAGCCCGATCACCAAGTTATTGAAATCGTCCAGCTTGGCGGTCTCGAAATACGTGATGAAGTCGAGGTCATCTAATCCGCTCGAGTGATAGAGCTTACGCTTCACCGTCTTGAGGTAGGTCACGGTCGCGTCTGCGTGCTCTTTCATCATCGTGCCCCGTCCATCCTGCCCCGTGATCCACCATTCCGCGTCCTTTTTGATCGGTACCACGACCACATAGAACTTCGGACCGGGATCGGGTGCGGTCTTCATCGCTTCTTTCAGATCATCGGGAAAGGCCGGCACATAATTGGCCATTTTGGTGAGGCCATTAAACGTATTGGTGTTTTGTAAATACTTTCCCAACGTGGTTCCCATCAGGTCTATGAGGAAGTTTTGGTTGTTGAGCATTTCCATAGAATGAAGCCGGACGAAGAAGTCCGCTTTCTCGGAAAGCCCACGAAGGAGATAGGTATCAGCCGTGACGGTGTCGGCATGCTTCTGGAAAATGGCCTTCACTTCTGTCGCGGCCGCCCCTCGCGTTGCCTTGTCCAGCTTCCACCAATCTCCATCGACCTTGAACACCGCGAACGTCCCAGAGACGCCCGGATCTTTGAGCAGCTTCTCTCGATCTGCTGCAGCCTGGACTGCATCCGCACCAGACCAAGCCAACAGCCCGACCATGACGATAGCGAGCAAACTTCTACCCTTCATGAGTGCCTCCTTTTGCCGAACAGGAACCAAGGTTGTTTACGCTATAGTCTTCCCATATTCGATTTCGTTACAGACTAAGTTTGTGATCGGGCTTTCCAGGTCCGGAATCGCTGCAGGAGTTCATCGCGGACAGCGGGCGGGATAGGGTCTTTCGGCAGTGTGCCGACAGTGCGAAGCGTCAGTCGCATCTGGCGAAGGTAGCGTCGGCACCCCCGGCAACAACCCAGGTGCATCTGGAACCGTATGCGTTCCATCAAGCCCAAGTTACCTTCGAGGTAGTCAGTGATGGCTTCGGTGACCGCCTTACAGGTGAGCTGCCCCGCGAGATAGTCAATCATGCGGTTCTTGAAGTGGTCGTGGGTCATGGCTGCGAATCCCCTTCTTCGAGATATTTCTCGAGGGCACGTCGGACATGGGACCGCGCACGGTGGAGCAGCACTCGTTGATGTGTCTCACCGATCGACAGAATGTTACAGACTTCCACTGCAGTTACCCCCCCCATGTCTCGCAGGGTGATAACCTGCCGTTGTATCGGGGGAAGGGCACTAATGGCCTTCTCAATCTGAGCAAGCCCTTCCTTGGATAAGAAAAGCCTTTCTGGAGTCTCATCATCCCAATAGCGGGGGAGAGATTTCCAGTGATCGACCCAATATCCTGCAGTCTGAAAGCGAGAGGGGTCCACGGCCGGGGTCTCTGGGTCTTCCGTCGAATTTCCTAGAGGTGACAACGGCGCATGTCGGCGTTCGCGCATGCCTCTGGTCTTTGCTCGGTTGGTTAGTATACGAAATATCCAGGTCTTAAGGGATGAGCGTTCCTCAAATCGACCGATGCCTTCCAATACACCGATCCACGTCTCCTGCACCACCTCCTCTGCCACTGCATGACTCGAGACAAAGGTCATCGCAAGACGCAGGAGTGAGGCTTGGTAGTGATCTATCAACTGAGCAAAAGCGGTTTCATCGCCTTTGCGAAGGGCTTGAAGTAAGGCTACGTCTTCCAAAAGAAAGCCCGGCTCCACCTTTGTCTGTCCAACACCATCTCGGCGAACTTCGCACGGAGACCGGCAATCCCACCGCAAAGGGCTGAACCATTTGTTTCTGAACCTCCCGTAGGATAGGCCAAAATCCCTGATAAATCGATGGGGGACTCGGAGTCTTCCAAGTGAGGCTTTTGAGAGAGCCGGGAAAGAGGGGCAGGCTATTTTATGGTGTCTCGGCGGTTTTGTGACGATTTGCCATTAAGAATGAGGGCGAACTTGCTTATTCGCACGCCCTGGCTTCTGCGGCGTTGGCGGTGCGGAGTGATGAGGTCAGGCCGATGAGCGATAGGGTGTAGATCAGCCATTTCGACGGATCGAAATTATACCAGCGCGGGCCGTTGCGGTAGTCAGTCGGGTAGGTATGGTGATAATTGTGGTAGCCCTCGCCGAAGGTCAGTAATGACACCACCCAGCTGTCTCGGCTGGAATCTTTTTGGCCGTGCGGCTGCTTTCCCCAGATATGACAGACTGAGTTAATGCAAAAGGTTGAATTGAGCACGGCGAAGGTCCTGCCAAGTCCCGCCAGCATGAAACAGCCCAGCCCGCTCATCCAGCCTCCGTACAGAAATCCCACGATGAACGGCAGGGCAAGCCCTGCAAGGACGATCGGCACATAATATCGGTGCTGCCACATGATGACCGGATCTTGCCGGAGCCTCGCGGCATATTTCTCGTCGGAATAGCGCTGGCTCGCGAAGAGCCAGCCGCAGTGACTGTGCCAAAATCCCAGTTTGGCATTATAGGGGTCGGCGTCCTGGTCGCACGCCGCATGGTGCCGGATGTGGTCCGCCCCCCACTTCAACGCGGAGTTTTGGAGAGCCCATCCGCCCGCGATCAGAAATCCCACTTTGACCCAATCCGGACACGTGAAACTTCGATGCGAAATGAGGCGGTGATAGCCGACGGTAATCCCCATGCCGGTCGCGACATACAACAGTCCGAACAAGGTCCAGTCCAGCCAGGTGTAGCCGTACAAGAATCCAAACAGCGGCACCCCGACCACGGCGCTGCCGACGACGGCGCTGAAGAGCAGGATAGTGATATACAGCGGAAACGTGCGTCGGAGCCCTGGCCCTGCGGAAGGAGGGGCGATTTGTGTTGGATCTATGTTCGGGACGGTGGACGCCTCGGCTGGTTGGAGCATGCTGACGACAAGACCTCGATGTTTTCTAGAGCAGTATGCCGAACGAGGCTCACTTTAGCAGGTTGATGGACGATTAGCCATTCCTTTTGCGTCCAGCCGCGTCCTTCGTTGGATCTGCGTCTGCAAGATTGGAGGGCTGTTCAAGGCATGGCCTGTCCGGATTCGATGAACGGCATAAGTGAATTTTTGGGTCTTGTGCGGGCTGTTCTGGTGCGGTATGATCCTCGGCAGATACTCGGTCCTACACGAGCCTCGCCGGCAACGTACCGATGGTACCGATCGTGTATCCGCTGTCCATATGATACCGTTCCGTGTTCCGGTCGGGGATAATGAGAACGGAACTCGCAAGACAGGAACCAGGGCGATCAGTCAATTACAAGGAGGCAGTCATATGAAAAGTGCGTTATCAGTCATATTGGGTGTGGCAGCCGTCGCGGTCGTCGCGGCGCCTCTCACCTCGTTCGCTGGAGGAACGATCTCCGGCAAGGTGACCTATGCCGGGAAAGCGGAACAGAAGGAATTTTTGTTCTCGAAGTTTCCGAACCCGAAGTTTTGTCCCCAGATCCCTAACAAGGCTCTGGTGGATGGCGACAAGCGGTTCTTGAAGCAGATCGAAGTGAGCAAGGATGGTGGGTTGAAGGGCGCGGTCGTGGCTGTGGTGGACATCGAAGATAAGGCGTTCATGGATGGCTATGCCGGCACAGAAGTTGTGGCGGCATTTTGCGATTTTCAGCCCTTCACCGGTATCGTGGTGAATACTCGGCCTTTCAAGGTTGAGAACACCGATGCCGATCCGGACGATCCCAAATCGGTTGCGGGTGTGCTCCACAATCCGCACAGCTTTACGGTAAAGGGAACGACTTCGGCGACCGGTTTCAACATCGGTTTGGCCAAGAAGGGTGACAAGCTCGACAAGCCGGTGACCTTCCGCGGTGGTGCGGAAAAGGAAGGGTACTATCGGTTGCAGTGTGACCAGCATGAATTCATGCAGGGGTTCTTCCTCCCGGTGACCAATGCGCATTACGCGGTGGCGAAGGAAGATGGTTCCTTCGAAATTAAGGATGTGCCTGCAGGCAAGCACAAGGTTATTGCGTGGCATCCGTTTGCCGGCAAGGGAAAGAGGACGGAGTTTGAGATCGATGTGACCGACGGCGGAACTGCCAATCTCAAGGCTGAAGTCAAGTAAGCCAGATTTCTCCAGCAGTTTGTCCGTGTGATCGAACGGCAGCGGAGTCATCCGCTGCCGTTCGTGTTTTTGAGCATCCCGCAGGTTTTATCCAGCCGGTTATCCGCCTTGCCTTTCACTTTCTGATCTAGGTAAGATCCTAAATTTATAAAGCGATTGGCTTGAGGGGATGGGTGTGTCACGAGAACTCTCGCTCGCGGAAATTTTCCAGCTGGGCTACTACTGGGAAACCAAGATCCTCTTGACTGGAATCAAGTTGGATGTCTTTTCCGCGCTGGATGGCAAGCCGAAGACGACCGGCGAGGTCGCTGGGCGAATCGGAGCCCACGAACCGACCCTCGGTCTTTTGCTCAACGCGCTCGTGGCGATGAAACTCCTGACTCAGGCGGGGGATCATCGGTACGGGAATTCTTCCATTGCGGAGAAACACTTGGTCCGGAACTCCCCCCACTATATTGGACACTTGCTCTTGTTGCACGATGCCGAATGGAACAACTGGGGCCGGTTGGAAGAGACCATCCGCACGGGGGTGCGATCAGTTGATCGCCATGTCTTTGAGACTGATCCTGAATTGGGCGGAAATGTGTTGGCGGTGTTGGATCGAATCGGCAGGCAGAGCGGCCCCGAATTAGCAAAACGACTTCAGCTGAACGGGCCGGTCCGGCTGCTGGACTTGGGGGGGGGAGCCGGGACGAATGCGATTGCGTTTTGCCAAGTCTATCCTGAATTGACCGCGACGGTGTTTGATCTTCCGGCGACGCTGAGGCTGACGGAGAAGACCGTCAAGGACGCGGGACTGGAGTCGAGGATCGCGCTGCTGGCGGGCGACTTCAACAAGGATGGACTCGGCGGTCCCTACGATGTCGCGCTCATGTCCGATATCTTGCATTATCAAACCTTCGAGTCGAATGAAGCCTTGGTCGGCAAGGTATTCGCGCACCTGGCTCCGGGGGGCCGGCTCATCATCAAGGACCGGTTTCTGGACGAAGCCGGAACGGGGCCGGCCTGGACGACCGCCTTCGCCGTGCACATCCTGGTCAATACCCAGCAAGGTGGTTGTTACAAGACGGCCGAGGCGATGCAGTGGATGTCCAAGGCGGGTTTTACCGCCGTCACGGAATTGGAACCGACGGCTGTGGTGCAGGGGGTGAAAAGCCGTGAAGCGTGAAACGTATTTCGTGAAGCGCAAACGGGATTGCGAGATACGCGTCATGAGCGACGAACGACGAAGGGTCTGACGTTATGGATTGGCTGCGGCAGCCGGGATTTTTCGGGACGCACGCGACGGTGGGGGCGGACTTGAGCCAGTTTATGGCCACCCTTTTTACCGCCCTGTTCGTTCTCGGATGGTTTCAGGCTCGCAAGCGGAAAGCCGACGCCCACCATTGGCTGATGCTGGGTGGGATGATCTCCATGCTGAGTTTCTTTATCGCCTATTATTTGTTTCGGCAGCTTGG
>DASUMN010000307.1:0-6637 GCA_036277675.1 Nitrospira sp.
ATACGGGGGTCGGGGGGCTATGGGTAAGTATGGCAGGAGCGGGAATCGTGGTCGTGCTGGGAGCCTGCACGCCACGAGTGGAAGTTGCAGCGCCGGACAAGCCCATTACTATCAACCTTAACGTGAAGATTGACCATGAAGTTCGTGTAAAAGTTGAGAAAGATCTGGATAAAGTGCTGTCAGATGATAGCGGCCTGTTCTAGGAGGATATGAAATGGCGATGTGGAGGAACACGATTGTGCTCGGTGCGATCCTGTGGGGTATGGCTGGAGTGCAGCCGCTGCTGGCGCTCACCCTTGAAGAGGCGAAGACGAAAGGATTGGTCGGTGAGAAATCCAATGGCTATCTGGGTGTTGTGGCGGCGGGCAATACAGAGGCACAGGCTCTGGTGAGTGACATCAACCAGAAACGCCGTCAGGCGTATCAAGAGATCGCTCGCCGTGACGGAACGAACTTGAGTACGGTTGAGACGTTAGCCGGAGAGAAAGCCATCGAAAAGACCAGACCCGGCAATATGGTCCAAGGCCCCGGAGGCTGGATCAAGAAATAGCAGTCTTACCCATACCGGTCGTTCTCCCAGGGCAAGGCGGTATTGGAATAGCCTCGGACCTCCCAGAATCCCTTCTCGTCACGATCGGCGAACGTGATTTCTTTCACCCATTTCGCCCCCTTCCAGGCATAGCGTTTTGGGACGATCACACGCACGGGCCCTCCATGGTCCTTGGTCAGCGGGTGGCCGTTCCATGTGCAAGCTAACAACACGTCGTCATCGTCGCAGGCATCGAGCGGAAGGTTGGTCGTGTAGTCGTCATACGACTTAAACAGGACAAATTTGGCGAGAGAGAGGGGTTTGACGACCGACAGAACGTGTTTGAAGCTTACCCCTTCCCAGTCGTTGTCATAACGGCTCCATGATGTCACACAATGGAAATCAGACCGATCCTTGAATGGTGGTTGTTCTTGGAATTGCTCCCATGTCCAGGTCACGGGATGCGAGACGAATCCCCCAATGGTCAGAGTCCATTCCGATAAGGGGATGTCCGGTTTGAACCCAAGATCCAGTACAGGCCATGTTTCAACGAGATGTTGGCCCGGCGGAAGGCGGGAGTCTCCTTCGTAAAAGACCTCACGTTCTTCTCCTCCTCGCCTGGCCTTGGCCCATTGTTCCTTTGTCTTGGTGAGTCGCGTTGGTTCGTCCATTGCCGCCTCCACACACAGCATAGGGCAATTGGCGAAGCGCTGGCAAGGAGGCTGAAGACCACTGAGGGGCGATTACGATGAAGCCTTTGGTTTGAGCAACTGGTCGATCATCGCTTGGAATTCAGATCGGGGCCGAGCGCCTACCAAGGGACGGCCATTGATGAAAAATGTCGGGGTACTCGTGATCCCCAGCGCGATCCCATCGTGAAGGTCTTTGAGGATGGCCTGGCGGTAGCGGCCGGTTTGCAGGCACTGGAGGAAGGCGTCCTGTTGGAGATGGAGTTCTTGTGCGAGACCAACATAATCCCAGCCCGCTCCGGGGGATTGCCGCTCAAACAACAGGTCATGGTAGTCCCAGAACTTGCCCTGTTCACCGGCGCATCGGGCTGCCTCAGCAGCGGGCTGTGCATGAGGGTGAGTCGGTCCTGGGTAATCCCGGTAGACATGCCGAATGCGCTCTCCGTAGATGTGCCGGAGTTCTTTGAGGTCGCTCACACTTTTCTTGCAGTAGGGGCACTGGAAATCTGAAAACTCAATAATCGTAATCGGAGCATCCGCAGGCCCTACGGCCGGATCGTGACCCGTATCCACCGTCAGGATGGGAGGTTCGGGGGGCGGAAGCGAAATCCGAATATCAGTTTGTCGGCGGAGCCACACGATCAAGGCCTGGCGGATCCGCATGTCCGCTTCAGGGTCTGATGAGAGACCGGAGTTTGATCCGGTCGATCCATCGCCGACAGAGACTCGTCTCACCGGGGCCGGGAGATTGGCCAGTTTCGCGATGGATTCCGTCTGCGACGCCTCAGCCACAAGTTGCGCAACGGTGAGGTGCTTTCGCCTCGCCTCGGCGGCGAGCAATTCGTCGTCGATCATGCGCTGAATCGTGTGTTGGAGCAATTGGTGGCGGTGCTGATCAGCCTGGAACACGGCCAGCGCCGCAGCCTGCTCGACCTCTCGCAGCGTGATGGAGCGCGTGCCAACGGTTGCGGCAATAGAGTTGTCAGGGTCGCCGGACGTCAGAGTCGATGCTGGGAATTTCAGTAGACCGCTCACAATGACCGCGACCACCATAAGACAACCAAGGGCGATCAGGATACGAGATGTCATCATCGGTGCCATAGCTGCTAAAAACCATATCCAGGAGGCCCTGAAAAATCCATAATTTATTGATAATGCTCATGAGGCAAGGCGTTCTGGATTCCTTCATAGGAGCCGATTTGCCGTCCTCGGGGCTGCATCAGTCCCCTCGAAAGAAGTACCGCTCTCGGTGACGCATTCCCCTTCCTCGGTTGGGTAGGCAGAACCCCGGTTCCAATCTATCCTCAGTCATGAACGCCGCAGCGGCAAATATATCGCGGATACAAAAAGCCGCAGTCTTAAGAGAAGCCGCTACAGCTGGAGTGATTCCGTGACTCAGACGGCCTTATACAACATGATTGTCGAAAGGTAGAGACATATGAGCTGGATCAATCAATTCTATGATTCATCGGTCTCCATCCCGCTGTCGCTCTGCCTGCTAGCCGTCATCAGTCTGTTGAGCTGGAGGAAGAAGGGGCGCCAGATCATTTTGGTGCTGACCCTGATCTTGTATACCCGCTACCTGTTCTGGCGCGGAGTGTATACGTTGAATACGGAGGACTGGACGAGCACCCTCGTCAGTTGGACTGTGTATTCGGCGGAGATCTATGCGTTTATCCAGATCGTGTTGTTCGCCTACCACGCCTGGTCTCCGCTCGAACGCCAACCCGTGCCGCTGCGGACCTACCCAATGGTGGACATTTTTGTGACGGTCGTCGATGAGCCCCTGTGGATCCTCCGCCGCACCGTGATCGGTTGCATCAATCAAAAGTATCCAAAGGACCGCTATCGCGTCTATGTGCTCGACGACGGCCATCGGGCGGAAGTCGAGCGATTGGCTGCCTCATTGAACTGCGGCTATATCACACGCGAGAAAAGACGGCATGCGAAAGCGGGCAATCTGAATCACGCGCTGAAAGAAACGGACGGAGAGCTGATCGCGATCTTCGACGTTGACCACGTGCCGACCGCCGATTTCTTGCAGGACACGGTCGGGTTTTTCGAGGATGAGAAGATGGCGTTCGTGCAAACCCCGCATCACTTCTATAATCCCGACGTGTTTCAAAAGAATCTGCAGAACCAAGAGGTCCTCAAGAATGAGCAAGACTTCTTCTATCGGGTGTTGCAGTCAGGGCGCGATGGGCATAACAGCGCGTTCTTCGCCGGGAGTTGCGGGCTGTTCCGGCGTCGCCCGCTTGAGGAAATCGGCGGCTTCCGTACCGAGACCGTGACCGAAGATATCCATACCAGCATGATGATTCATGCGAGGGGCTATCGGTCTGCCTACCTGAACAAGGTGCTTGCGGTCGGACTCATGCCCGAAACCTTCGAAAGTTCCATCAAACAACGCGTTCGGTGGGCAACCGGGCATCTGCAAATCCTATTTCGTTCCAACCCGTTTACGATGCGAGGGTTGGCGCTTCCCCAGCGAATCGGCTACTTTGCCTCGATCTTCTATTTTTGCCACGGCATCCCTCGCCTCATTTGCCTGGTTGCACCGCTCTTTGCACTGTTGTTCGGGATCGTGCCGGTGACGGCCGATGTGTGGTCGATCGTCAATTACTTTGGGTCCTATTATCTGGCCACGCTGGTGATGCTCCGAACCATCAGCCGGGGAACACGCAATGCATTTTGGTCCGATATCTATGAAACGGCGGACTGCATTGCGCTCAGCTGGGTGGCCCTCAAGACAGCGTTGACCCCAAGAAAACCGCGGCCGTTCATCATTACGCCAAAGGGGATGGGCCAAGAGAAACGAGGGTTTGCAAGATTTTCCTACAGTGTGCCCCACCTGGTCATTATGGCGCTGCTCATCGCGGGACTCGTCACAGGGGTCCGGTTGTGGATCCAGCAGGTGCCCGTTCCTGGGTTGGAAGTGAGTCTTTTTTGGGGAGCCGTCAACCTGATCTTGGTGGGCGTGGCTATTCTGGCGGCCGCGGAATTGCCGGATTGGCGCAACCTCTTCCGGATCAGGCGGCAGATGCCCTGCCGATTGACGGTAGGAGACAAACAGCTGGAAGGCGTCGTTCAAGACCTGAATGAAACCGGGGCCCTCATGCATACCAGTGAACAGGTACTGGAAGATGCCACACGGCTGCTATTCAGTATCGAGGGGGTCGCAGGGGAGCGGATCACGCTGAACGCCATGATCTGCCGGCAAGAGCGGCTGTCGTCGAATGGAGTGGAGATCGGACTCAAGTTCATCGATATCGATGACAAACAGACTGAGACGGTGATCGCGACGGCGTTTTCCGATTCGTCGGCCTGGAATCAGCCGGAAACCGAGCCGGGAATATTCCGAAGCCTGTGGTCGGTCTTCCGTGTCTATCGCATGGTGTTTGTCAGATCGAGAACCTCACAACGCCGGTATCTCCGTTCTCCGTACCAGCAAGACTGCCGGTTGGTATTTCGAGATCGGATCCTGGCCGGCAGGTTGGAAAAGATTTCACAAACTGGGGTGTCGGTCAATATTCCCGGAACCGCCGACCTTGTCGGCGAAGTCGGCACGTTGTATGTCGATGCCTTTGTCCTGAAGATCCATCGGAAGTGGGCCATGCAATGCGATGGAACGGTCATCGCGGGATTCACGATCGAGCAGGTGGAAAAGGGAGCGGAACAATGGCAAGAAATCACGGCGCAGGCAGCATAGCGCTCGGGTTGGCCTTGCTGTGGCCCGGCATCGCGGCAGCCGGAGAAGTCTTTACCGGTTTCCAGATCGACAGCCACAGCCAGTATTACGCCTATTCGGGCGTTCGCGTACCGATCAGTTCGGGAAACCAGCCCCTCCAGCCGTTTGTCCAGCTAATGGGAGCAGGGCTTGGCTATACCTTCAAGGACAACGGGATACAGCGCGATGCGGAGGTCCAGTTTGCGACACCGGCGCTCGGCCTCAAATATCTGCGGGGGCCCTGGAGCTTTATCGGATTTGCAGGGCCGCAGGTTCGATGGAAACAGCAAGACCTGCCTGGGGGCAGAAGAAGCCATGAGCATGACGTCGGGTTCCAAGTGCAAGGCGAGGCGTTTCACTGGCAAGAACAGGGAACCGCACACGCCATCGTCTCGTACACCAATTTGGACGGGTTAATTTGGAGCAGGCTCAGGGCCACCAGGCTGGTTCATAAGAACGAGGGGAACTGCTGTTCCGTGTACCTCGGCTGGGATATTGCCGGCATGGGAAACAAGGATTTCTATGCTGTGCAGACCGGCCCTCTCGTACAGGTTCCTATCAGCGTGTTTTATCTGACCGTCAAGGGCGGGTATCAGTACTCTCAGACGTTTCACAATGGCGCATACGGTGGGTTGGAACTGTACGTGCCGTTTTAAGAGACCAAGCGGGCCAGGACAGGCGGTGTGCCTTTTGAATTGGATTTATTGAGAGGAGCATCGAACATGTCTCATTGGGAAGACACATTGATCGGAACCAGCCCATGCTTTCTTCAGGTGAAGGGAAAGATTCCACTCTTAAGCCGGTCGAAATCGACTGTGTTGATTTCCGGTGAAACGGGAACGGGCAAGGAACTGTTTGCCCGGGCGATTCATTACTCAAGTGAGCGAAGAGGCAAACCCTTCGTGCCCGTGAATTGCGCCGCCTTGCCTGACCATCTGGTTGAAAATGAGCTGTTCGGGCACAGCAAGGGCGCGTTTACCGGCGCGCTCGTCGAGAAACACGGGCTGTTTCATGAGGCAGACGGGGGAACCCTGTTTCTCGATGAAATTAATAGTCTCAACGTGGCGGCGCAGAGCAAGCTCTTGCGTGTCTTGCAAGATCAGGAATTTAGGCCGCTGGGTTCCACAAAGAGCCGAGCGGTCGATGTGAAAATCGTGGCGGCGACGAACACCGATTTGCGTTACTTAGTGGAAGCGCGGCAATTTCGGGAGGACCTGTTCTATCGGTTGAATGTGTTGTCGGTGGTGCTGCCGTCTTTACGGAATAGAAAGGAAGATATTCCGGAACTGGCCAGACATTTTGCGGCACGTGCAGCCGAAGAGTTCGGGAAGGGCACGGTGCGGTTATCTCCGGATGCCATCACGGCGTTGATTCACTATGACTGGCCCGGCAACGTGAGAGAGTTGCAAGGGGTGGTGCATCGGGCCGTCGCCATGGCTATGACAGACATGATTGGAGCGAGCGACCTCGATTTGCCTGATCAGGAGGGGGTAAGGACGATAGCGACGGTTGTGTCTGGAATGGCAGTGGCCGAAGCAGGTGGATTCCAGGCGATGAAAGCCAAAGTGGTCGACGAATTTGAACGAACCTATCTGAGCCAGATCTTGTCGGAGCACCAGGGGAAGGTGTCAAAAGCCGCACGTGCTGCAAAAAAAGAGCGGCGAGCCTTTCAACGGTTGTTACAGAAGCACG
>DASUMN010000308.1:0-11522 GCA_036277675.1 Nitrospira sp.
TCATGGCAAGCCGTTGACGAGCGCCTTGAACTGGCGCCCCCGGTCTTGGTAATCGGCGAACATGTCGAAGCTCGCGCACCCCGGTGACATGAGCACGACCTCACCTGCTGCCGCGCCGGCAGCGGCCAACTCCACCGCCTCGCGCAGCGTCCCGGCCCGCTCGATGGCCTGATAGCCCGGCACCGCCTCGGCGATCAGCGGCGCGGCTTCGCCGATCAATACCAGCCGCTTGACTCGCCGGCGGATGACGGGGGCAAGCCGTGAAAAATCTCCCCCTTTGTCTCGCCCCCCGGCAATGAGCCAAATCGGCTGGTCGATGCTCTCCAGCGCCTTCAGTGTGGCATCCACGTTAGTGCCCTTTGAATCGTTGACGAATCGCACGCCGCGCCGTTCCCGGACGATTTCCAGCGCATGCTCCAACCCTGGAAACTCGCTGAGCACGGCTCGAATCGCGTCGAGCGGACACCCGCTCAACAAGGCATAGGTCGCCGCAGCCATCGCGTTCTCGATGTTGTGATGGCCGATGATCTTGATCTCACTGAGCCGGCACACGTCCTGACGTCCGCCGATGACGGTGGTCATGATCCGATCACCATCGAGATAGGTTCCGCCGTCCACATCGGGCGGCAGCGACGGCGTTGTTGTAAAGCCAAGGACCCGGGCCTTCACATGCCGTCTGAGCGCCGCCACCCGCGCATCGTCCAGATTGAAGAGGGCGTAATCGGATGCGATCTGATTGTCGAAGATCCGATATTTGGCCGCGACATATTCGTCGATCGAATCGTACCGATCCTGATGATCCACGGTGACATTAAGAATCGCGGCAATCCACGGATGAAACCGTTCCACTGTCTCGAGCTGAAAGCTGGACACTTCGACGACCAGCAGATCGAACGGATCGGGACGTCCCATTTGGGACGCATGCAGAACCTCTCCGGCCGCTTCGCTGAGCGCCGTGCCCAGATTCCCGCCCACGAACACATGCTTGCCGCTGCGCTGCAACATCTTGCCGATCAATGTCACCGTGGTGCTCTTCCCGTTGGTACCGGTCACAGCCAGGATTGGCGCTGAGAGAAATCGCGACGCGAGTTCCAGCTCGCTCAACACCTTCACCCCTCGCCGGCGGACGCGCTCCAGCGCATCCATGCGATACGGAACCCCCGGGCTGATGACCACGAGATCAGCGGTCTCCAACGCCGACTCATAGCCGCCGCCCAAATTCACGGTCACACGGGACCGGTCCAGTTGGTCGAGCATGGATCCCAATTCCGATGAGTCCTTCTTGTCAGCCACCGTGACCAGCGCGCCTGCCGCCTGTAACAGACGAGCCGCCGCCACGCCGCTTCGCGCGAGCCCCACCACGGTGACCTTGCTTCCCGCCAGCTCCATCGTCTCCACACTCACCATGGCATCACCGCAACTTGAGCGTACTGAGGCTCAGCAGCGCCAACAGAATCGCGATGATCCACAAACGCACCACGACCTTGGGCTCTTCCCAGCCCTTCATTTCGAAATGGTGGTGAATCGGCGCCATCAAAAAGATGCGTTTCCCCCTCGACTTGAATGAGAGGACTTGAAAGATGACCGACACCGCCTCAATCACAAACACCCCACCGACCAAGAGCAGCAGCAGCTCGTGCTTGCTGATGACCGCCACCGTTCCAAGCGCCGCGCCGAGCGGAAGCGACCCCACGTCTCCCATGAACACAGAAGCCGGATAGGTGTTGAACCAGAGGAACCCCAGACTCGATCCCAGGATCGCCGCGGTGAACACAGCCAGCTCTCCCGCTCCCTCGATATGAGGAATCAAGAGATACTCCGACATCAGTCGGTGACCCGTCACATACGCCACCACGGTGTACGCGAGCGCGGCGATCATGACCGGACCGACCGCCAGCCCATCGAGACCGTCCGTGAGGTTCACGGCATTCGAGCTGCCGACGATGACGAGCACCGCGAAGGCTACGTAGAACCAGCCGAGATCCGGTGTAAACGATTTGAAGAAGGGCACGCTGAGTTTTGTGCTGTACCCGGGCAAAAAATACAGAGCGAGCGCGACAATCAACGCGACACAAATTTGTGCCGTAAATTTCTGCCGAGGCGTCAGTCCCTTCGATTGGGATTTCACGAATTTGAGATAGTCGTCCGCGAATCCAATGGCGAAAAATCCCAGCGTGGCGCCGAGTACCAGCCAAATAATCGGCCGCGAGATGTCGGCCCACAGCAGGGTGGACAGGGTGACCGCGAAGATGATCAGGATTCCGCCCATTGTCGGCGTGCCGCTTTTGGCCAGATGCCGCTTCGGCCCGTCGTCACGAATCTGCTGCCCCAGCTTGATCTCTTGGAGCTTCCGGATCACGGACGGCGCCAGGACGAATGCGATCAAAAATGCCGTAACGGCGGCGTAAATGATGCGAAAGCTCTGATACCGGAAAACGTTCAGGAACGAAAACTCCGTATGCAGTGGATAGAGCCAGTTATAGAGCATAGGCTGATGACGATTTCCGCGGTCCGGCCTCTCTCACGCCGGGCCGCACACAGTGCCGATCACGATGCCTTCTTCGCCACGCGCTTTGTCCCGTGCAATGCGTAGACTACTTGTTCCAGCTTCATCCCGCGCGAAGCCTTCGCCAAGACGACATCTCCAGGCTTCACGACCGCTTTCACGGCGGCGGCAGCCGACGAGGCGTCCGGCGCCAGTACGATGCTGTCCCGATCGAACCCCGCCCGTGTTGCGCCGTCCGCCAAACTCCTGCCCAACGTGCCGCAGGCAATAAGCTGATCGATACCCTGCTGTGCCACGAAGGCACCGACTTCCCGGTGCAATGAGACGGCATCGGCCCCCAACTCCAACATGTCGCCCAACACGGCGATCTTCTTCCGACCTTCTCCCCGTTGCACGAGCAGCTGGACGGCCGCCTTCATCGAGGCCGGATTCGCGTTGTAACAGTCGTTGATGACCGTGACCCCGTGGCTGATGAAGACCTGCGACCGCATCGCCGCAGGCCGAAACCGGGAGAGCCCCTGCGCGATGACCGCTCCCGGAAGACCGAGCACAGCCCCGACCGCCGCCGCAGCCAGCGCGTTGCTGATGTTGTGCGTCCCCTGCACGTGAATACGGACGATGGTGTGCCGTACCTTCCCCGAAAACAGCAAACGAAAGATCGAGCCGTTGCGCCCATCGGATTTCACATCCATGGCGCGGACATCGGCTTTCGCGGATAGACCAAAGGACATCACGCGACATCGAGCCCTTGACGCTAGGTAATCGTAGTAGGGATCATCCGCATTCAAGACCGCCGTGCCTTCGGCTGGGAGCCAGTCGAGCAATTCCGCTTTCGACTGCGCCGATCCCTCCATGCTTCCGAAAAATTCCAAATGGTCTGGACCGATGTTGGTAATGACACCGATGGTGGGCCTGGCCATTTCGCAGAGCCTGGTCGTCTGGCCAACCTGATCGACCCCCATCTCGATGACCGCCCCCTCATGACGCCCATTGAGGCGAAAGAGGGTCTGCGGAACTCCGATACGATTATTGAGATTCCCCTCCGTCTTCAGAATCTTCCACCGATGGGCCATCACGCTCGCGATCATTTCTTTCGTGGTCGTCTTGCCATTGCTTCCTGTCACCGCCACAACAGGAATATCAAACCGGCTCCGATGGTGAGTCGCAAGCTGTTGGTACGCGAATAACGGGTCGCGGACACCCAGAATAAACGGCACTGTCCGCTTCGACACCGGTTTGACGGCGTGCGCTCCCACGGGATACGCATCGTGGACGATCGCTCCCACGGCCCCCCGCGACAACGCCGCCCCGACGAAGTCATGTCCATCGAAGCGATCGCCCTTCATTGCCAAAAAAAGATCCCCTGGGCGAATCGACCGGCTGTCCATGCTGATCCATCGGATGGGCTGCTTCATCCAACCGGACGTCTCACCGGCCAAGACCTTCGTGCTGATCACTTCTCTTAATTCTTCGACGGTAAATAGCGGCATGAGAATCCTCTATGACACTCCGCACACTCCGGCCACGTTACGCACGAGGCCTGCACCGTTCGATGGCCTCACGCGCCACCTCACGGTCGTCGAAATGGAACTTCTGCGTCCCGATGATCTGATAATCTTCATGGCCCTTGCCCGCAATCAGCACCATGTCGCCGGCGCGAGCCTCCCGTACTGCCGCTTGAATAGCCTCCCGCCGGTCAGCCACTTTCCGATACTCGACATGCGGCCGCTCTTTCAGCGCCTCAGCCACGCCGGTTTCCACTTCTTGCAAAATGGAAAGCGGGTCCTCCGTTCTGGGATTGTCCGACGTCAAGACGACGACATCACTGTACCGCACGGCCGCCCTTCCCATTTTCGGCCGCTTGCCACGGTCACGGTCGCCGCCGCAGCCGAAGACGGTGATGAGACGTCCGGTTTTCAAGGCCTCCGCGGCTGTCAGCAGCCGGACCAGCGCGTCTTCCGTATGGGCGTAATCGATCACGACGGTGAACGCCTGCCCCGCCATCACACGCTCGAATCGCCCCGGCACATTGGTCACCTGCCCCACCGCTGCTCGCACTTGATCCGGTGTCGCCCCCTCATGGAGAGCAACGCCGATCGCGGACAACAAATTGTAGACGTTGTGCTCACCCACCAGATGGCTCTCGACCGGAAAGGACCCAACCGGGGTCGCCGCCGTAAAGGTTGTTCCCCCCAACGATAGCCGCACGTGTTCCGCCCGAAGATCCGCTTTAGTTTTCAGCGCGTACGTCCAGACCGGGGCCGGGCACAATTCTTTGATGCGTTGCCCCATCGGATCGTCCACGTTCAGAATGGCCCGCTTGTTGGGCTTTTGCGTTCCGGTCAATCCGGTGAAGAGCCGCAACTTCGCCTGGAAGTACTCTTCCATGGTCTTATGAAAATCGAGATGATCCTGCGTCAAATTGGAAAAGACAGCGACGTCGTATTCGCATCCGGCAACGCGGTCCTGAGCCAGAGCATGGGAGGAGACCTCCATCACGGCGGCGGTACAGCCGCCTGCCACCATTTGGGCGAGGAGTTGCTGCAACTCGAGCGCGCCCGGCGTCGTATGCGAGGCCGGAAAGGTCTCCCCACCAATCTGATAAGCCACCGTCCCGATCAGCCCGACCCGCCGGCCCAACGCTTCCAATAAGGCTTTGCACACATAGGTGGTCGTCGTCTTCCCGTTCGTCCCTGTCACGCCGATCATGCGCATCTGCGACGACGGCTCTCCATAGAAGCGGCTACCCAGCAGACCCAGCGCCTTGCGCGAGTCCGCCACGCGGACAAATGGAACCGAGAGATTCCCCACCGGTTGCTGCGAAACCAGACCTGCCATCCCGGCTTGCACAGCCGCCGGAATGAAACGATGCCCATCCACCTGCTCACCCTGTACCGCGATGAACACACTCCCAGGCCGGATGGAGCGTGAATCGTCGGTGACGGCATGCACCGAAATGGTGTGATCGCCTGCGCCCTCGACGATCGCCACCTGTCCTTGAAGCGCCTGAAGCATCGATGCAAACGTCATGACGGTTCCACTACACGTCGGCTATGATCTGCCCGCCGCCATCGCCAGCCTGACCGGCTCTGGCGATGACACACCCAAGTAACTTAACGCCTGCTCGCCGACACGATTGAAGACGGGGGCCGCCACAGCCCCACCCCAGGCCTCTCCCTGGGGTTCATCGATCACCACAATCATGGCCAATCGTGGATTGTCCGCCGGCACGTACCCCACGAATGAACTGACGAACTTGGAATCCGAATAGGCTCCGGTGCGTGGATCGATCTTCTGAGCGGTGCCGGTCTTTCCGGCAACACGAAATCCGTTGATCGCGGCCTTCCCCCCTGTTCCCTCAGTCACGACTCCTTCAAGAATCCTGGTTACGGCACGCGCCGTCTCCCGCGAAATCACCCGCCGTCTGACTTGGGGAAGGATCTGTCGCTTCACCTCATCCTGGGCATCGCGGATTTCCGACACGACGTAGGGCTTCATCAGTTGCCCCCCATTGGCGATCGCCGCAATCGCCGTGACCATTTGCATCGGTGTCACACCAACCTCTTGCCCCATCGACACGGAGGCCACGGTTCGCCGGCCCCAAGCTTTGGGATTTTTCAGCAACCCTGCCGCCTCTCCTGGAAGATCGATCTCCGTCCGCGCCCCGAATCCGAAGGCCTGGAGATACTGGTGCAACCGCTGATCCCCCAGCGCCATACCGGCCTTGGCCGCCCCGATATTGCTGGATTTCTGAATCACCTGCGCAAACGTCAGCCAACCGAGCTTTTCATGGTCGTGGATGACGGTACTCGCAATGGCCATACTCCCCTGCTCCCCGAATACCAGGGTATCCGGCTTCATCACCCGTTCCTCAATGGCCGCGGCGGCAAGGATCGCTTTCATGGTAGAACCAGGCTCATAGGCGTCCGTCAACGCGCGATTTCGCCAACGGTCCGGACTCAGATTGGAGAGGGCGTTGGGATCAAAGCGGGGGCTGCCCGCCAATGCCAACAGGGCACCGCTGTTCGGCTCCAGCACGATCATCGTTCCGGACTTTGCCTGAGCGCGGGCAACCGCGTTGTCCAATTCTTTTTCCACAATGTACTGAATCACTTCGTCGATCGTGAGCACGAGCCGATGGCCAGATGCAGGCGCCTGTTCAGCCTGCTGTCCCTTCGAAAAAACCGTACGGCCTTTCGCATCCCGTTGTATGACCGTGACCCGTTTCTCACCATGCAAGTCGGACTCATATCGGCGCTCGATACCCTCCAACCCCTGGCCGTCCATTCCCGCAAAACCCAAGAGGTGAGAGAGAAGGGGTCCCTTGGGATAAAACCGACGCCCCTCCATGACCACACCGATCCCCTCGATCCGCGTGCGCTCGAACCACCGTCCCTGCTCAGGGTCAAGCTTTCTCGCCAGCCACACGAAGCGGCGATCTTGGCGCAGCTTCTGCTCCAACTCACTCACCCGAACATGGAGCACGGGTGAGAGCAGACGCGCCGTTTTGGCCGGACTGTCCACATCGGTTGGCACGCCGAACACGGATGGCACTTCCAGATTCATCGCCAGAACCTTCCCATTGCGATCGACGATGGTACCCCGAGCCCCTTCCAGCGACACAGTCTTTTGATGCTGACGGTCCGCTTTCACCGTCAACTCGGCGGCCTGCAAGACTTGGAGCGTCACTAAGCGAAACAGGACGATACCAAACCCACCGAGGAGCACCAGCAGCATCACATAGCGACGATTACGCCGAAGTGAACCAGCCACTATCTCCTCACATCGATCGGTTCATGCTTGGCGACGCGCAGTTCGACTGGAGCACCTTGCATGGGCGGCACAATCAAAGGTCCGGCTTGCACCACAATAACCTGCCCCCGCTGAGGCGGTGCCATGCCGAGGCGTTCCATCGCGACCTTGGCAACCCGATCAGGAGCACTGAGCGTGGAGACTTTGATGCGCAGTTGATCGCGCTCGCGCTCAAGCAGCGTCTTTTCCTGCTTGAGCCGCTCGACCTGATACCCCACCCGCACCATATCCACCCGCTCCCACACGAACAGAAACACCAGACACAACCCCACACACATCGCCAGCAGCCTCATGCAGCCATCCTTTCAGGCAACCGTTCGGCCACCCGCAACTTCGCGCTCCGAGCCCTCGGATTTTCCCGGCACTCCTGCTCAGAAGAAAGAATTGGCTTCTTCGTGAGCACTGATAGGCAGGCGGCAGGCCCTTGCGCCAATGATCGAAAGGTGTGTTTCACAATGCGATCCTCCAAAGAGTGAAACGAGATCACACAAATCCTTCCCATCGGCGCCAGGACATCAGCGGCATCCCGAAGCGACGGCTCCAGCCGTTCAAGCTCTCGATTCACGGCAATTCGAAGCGCTTGAAACGTCCTCGTTGCACAGTGAATCCGTCCGTGCCGATACGCGGCCGGCACGGCTCCCACAACAAGCGACGCGAGCGCGCCCGTCGTGTCGATGGACCTATGCTCCCGCTCACGAACGATCGCGCGGGCGATTCGCCGCGAATAGCGCTCTTCTCCATATTGAAAAATGATGTCGGCGAGTTCTTGTTCTGCGCGGCCATTCACGAAGTCCGCCGCCGTCATCTCGGCTGTTTGGTCCATGCGCATATCGAGCGGTCCGTCCTGCATAAAGCTGAACCCGCGGGTGGGATCATCCAGCTGAGGTGATGACACACCGAGATCAAAAAGCACCCCAGACACGTTTGGCACCCCGAGTTCCTCAAGATGGCGTTTCAAGCCCTGGAAATTTCCCTTTCTCAGCACTACTCGCTCCCCAAATCTCTTCAGTCGCTCTTGCGAATATGCGATTGCCCGCGAATCTTGATCCAGTCCGATCAGCTTGATGACCGAATCGAAACCATCCAAGATCATTTCTGCATGCCCACCATATCCCACCGTGCAATCCAAGATGGTCTTGGGCTCGCCATTCATAAGCCATTGCAATATTTCTTTATTTAATACTGGCCTATGACACAGTCCTGTATTATTACTAATACCCACTTATCTCCACTTTTACCCACGCAGACGGGAGTATACTCTCGTAAATCTTGTTGTCAATGGGAATTTCTTGGAGAATTTCTTTTATTGAACAGGTGTTTATGGATGGTTTTCCCTTCGCCCAATTATTCAGCTTTCATTGACTTCTCCAGGCTTGGGCAAGAGAATGACTGCATGCCCACACCACACCCACTCATATCGAGAGTGCCCGTCTTCCTCTTGACCTCGCTGGCTACATTCTCCCTCTCTGGATATGGCTTGGTACCGGGGGGAGTGCAGGCGAAAGAATTCAATCCTGACAATCCACTGAATGCACCCGCTTCCATCTATTGGTGCCCTGGGAAAACTCAGGATCAACAACTCTCGACGAAGAAACGCGCCGGCTGCGAACCCTTGTACGACCAGACAGCGAGCGAATCGTTTCGAGACAGTGCCCGGAAACAGGGCTATGACCTTCCGGATCGTGACCCGATCAAAATTGTGGACTTGCAGACTGACGCGTCAAAGTTCTCGGAACGCTATCGGAACTTTTTGTCCTGCTGTGTCACCTCCGACGACGCACCGATGGAAATCGTCGACCTGATCGACGAAGCCAATCACATCTTACAATCCGTCCAGCAAAAGGGCGTCTTCAATTCGGCCGGGTTTGGAGTCGGGTCAGGAAGCGGGGGACTCGGTGGAGGAGCCGGCGTCGCGCCGAAGCTTGGAACCTTTGCGCGTCAATACACGCTCAGCGAGATCGTCGGCACGGTGGCTCGCGCACGGAATGAGTTACTTTCGCTCAGAGACCGTCTGGAAAAATTGAAGGACGCACACCAAGAGCTTGAGAATGTGGAGTATGAGCGAAGCGGCCGGGTGAAACAACAGTTGCACGACGAAGAAGATGCGATCAGAAAAGAGTTCTCCTCCAAAAGGCCGCCGTCATCCGCGCCCACAGGCATGGAAATCCAAGACACCACGTTGCGCTCCCGCATCGGCGGAGACATCGAAGACACGAAATTGAATGCCAACTTCGGCGCGGATATCGGCGCCTCCGTGTCTCCTTACAGCAATGTCGGGGAATCGCTCCGTCCTCGCCGAGGGGATGACATTCACGACAGCCAGTTGTCCCATCGGCCTGGGACAGACCTTCAAGACACCACCATGCCCAGCAGCACCGGATTTGAAATCGACAACGCACAAAACCGCGAGGGCTCCTCGACCATTCAACGCCGTGGAGTCGGCCCCTCCATCGGAGATTCAGACTTCAACACCAAGCGCCGGTAAGCTTCTTTTCTCTCATCCCTCCGCTACGGTCGGCATCGACTCCCACGTTTCCCCCGCATTCGCGCTGCGATACAAGCCACTGCCGTTGGTCCCTACGTAGAACAGGTTCGGATCCGTCCCGCTCTGCGCGATTGAACGGATATTCGTCGTCGCAAGCCCGTTATTCAGCGCCTTCCAGGTCACACCGCCGTCGTCACTGCAATGCACGCCGTCGCGTCCGGCGAGATAAATCACATTCTTCCTCGCGCGATCCAACACCATCCCCATGATCATCTGATCGGGCAGTGATGCACCGATCCGCTGCCATGCCTGACCACCGTCGAGGGTCTTATAGAGCCCGCTCAGTGTCGCGGCATACACCGTGTTCGGCTCGAAGGGATCAACCAGGATCGACGTCACATTCAGCGCACGCGACGTTTTCAGCATG
Organism: Nitrospira sp.; assembly: GCA_036277675.1. Taxonomy (GTDB): domain Bacteria; phylum Nitrospirota; class Nitrospiria; order Nitrospirales; family Nitrospiraceae; genus Nitrospira_D. The sequence goes on from DASUMN010000308.1 coordinate 10,231, forward strand.
CCCGGCGGCACCAATCCGTTATTCACCTTCTCCCAATGACCGGCTTGATCGACCGACTTGTACACACCGCCGCTCGTGCCGGCATACAGAATCTGTCTCCTCGTCGGATCCATACCGAGCGTCACGACCATGAGGACTTCCTTCATGCCGTCCATCCGCTTGGACCAATTCTCGCCGCCGTTCTTCGTCTCATAAACGCCCATCGTCGTCGCGAGATACATATGCTGATTGTCGGCCGGATCGAACAAGAACTGATTGACGACCGAGGTAATCGTCGCATCATCCAGCCCCGTGCGCATCGAGATCCAGCGCTGCCCGCCGTCGTGGCTTTTAAAGACTGCGTCGCCTTTCGTGCCGGCATAGACCGTCGCCGGATACACCGGATCGACCGCCATCGAAATGACGCGCGAATGGCTCATGCCGCGTGACAGATTCGTCCAGGTCCGGCCGCCGTCCCGCGTCTTATAAATGTAGTCGTTCGTGGCAACATAGATAATGTCGGGGTTCCTGGGGTGGAGCTGAATGACGACAATCGCATCGTTGCGATTGCAGCCGAAGAGAGATACGAGAAGAAGAAACGGCAGGAGGAGGGCCTTTACCATCGTGTGCATCTCAAGAGAGGCGGTGGGAATCATTCTACGTGCGCGCATCTACCGATGCACAGCCTACAATTGAACGATAGAATTGATGCTATGTGCGCGGCGGGCGAGCAGAGGAACGATCTCCGCGCCTCAAGCCCGTCACGCCACTCTGTTATCTGTAATTCATAAACTGCAAGTCGATCCCGAAGTCTTTTCCTTTCAAGAAGGTGATCGCCGATTGCAGTTCGTCCTTGCTCTTACTGAGCACCCGCACCTGCTCGCCCTGAATCTGCGCCTGGACTTTCAATTTCGAATCCTTGATCGCCTTCGTAATCTCCTTGGCCTTCTCCGACGCGAGCCCGCTCTGAATCTTGGCAGTCTGCCGCACCGTGCCGCTCAATGCCGGCTCAATGGCGCCTTGCGTGAACGCCTTCAGCGACACGCCGCGTTTCACGCACTTGAGATTGATGATCTCCTGCACCGCGTTCAGCTTGTACTCGTCGTCCGACACCACCACCAGCTCCTTTTCTTTCTCCTTCAACGTAATCTCCGTCTTTGAGTCCTTGAAGTCGAACCGCTGCTTGATCTCCTTCGTCGCCTGATCCAGCGCGTTCTTCAACTCCTGCATATTCACTTCCGACACCACATCGAACGAAAACTGATCAGCCACGATTTCCTCCTTCGTTTACTCTTGTCTATCCCAAGGAGCGG
>DASUMN010000309.1:0-16741 GCA_036277675.1 Nitrospira sp.
ATCGGCAGTGCTTGCGGACGGCTGGAAATCAAGATGAACAGGCCGTGTCCCGGGGGTTCCTCCAGCGTTTTGAGGAGGGCGTTGGCTGCGCCGATCGTCAGCCGGTCGGCGTCGTCGATCAGGCAGATTTTGCGTTCGCCCATGAGCGGCCGATAGATGAACTGCTGCTCAATCTCGCGCACCTGTTCGATCTTGATTTGCGGGACCGCCAATTCCCGATCCGGCTCGATCACGAAAAAATCGGGGTGGGTTCGCGCGGCGATTTGGACACAGGCACGGCAGCAGCCGCAACAGTCATGATCATTGACGGCTGCCGCTTGCTCGCAATTCAACGTTTGCGCGAGCCTTGTCGCAGCCAATAACTTGCCGATGCCCGTTTCGCCGTGGAAGAGATAGGCATGGGCCAGGCGCCCTTGTCTCAGCGCGGCCTTGAGCAGCGTGATCGGCCGTTCGTGGCCGGTGATGTCGTGGAACGGCATGGTTACCGGTGTTTTTTCGGCGTGATCCGCAGTGATCTTAGTCGATCCAATACGAGGTTTTCTACGTGTCTGCCAATGGCGTCCGGTGATTGCCGCGCGTCGATCGTTTTGATCCGGCGCGGTTCGCGCTTGGCCAAGGCCAGGAAGCCGGCGCGGACTTTGGTATGAAACCGCTCGGTTTCGAGGTCGAGACGGTTTTGTGACACAGCCTCACTGCGCCGCCGCGTGAGGCCGGCGGCCACGGGAAGGTCGAAGAGCAGAGTGAGATGCGGCGTGAGTCCTCCTGTGGCCCAGGTATTCATTGCCCGCAGGATTTTCAGATCGAGCCCTCGCGCGTATCCTTGATAGGCCAGCGTGGAGTCCGAGAACCGGTCGCAGATGACCAGTGTGCCACGTGCAAGGGCAGGTCGGATAACCTGATCGGCATGTTGGCGGCGGGCGGCGAGAATGATCAGCGTTTCTGTTTCCGATGCCATCGGTTCAGCCGATCTCTCGAGCAGAATGCTGCGCAACCGTTCAGCGACCAGCGTTCCCCCCGGTTCTCTCGTCTGCAGGACGGTGTAGCCTCGCTCAGCCAACGATCGGCACAGGCGAACGGCCTGCGTGGTTTTCCCGCTGCCTTCGCCTCCTTCAAGTGTTATGAAGACGCCAGGAACGCGTCGTGATCGCGAGGCCAATGGTGGCTCCTGAATGGGGAAATACACGGGGCAATAATCGGGGTGGGATCCTATGCCAGGCTGCCGTGAATAGCAAGGAGGATTGAGCCGTAGTGGTTTCGGTGGTTCAGGCGATCAAGAATTGCTAACTCATTGAAAATAACAAGAAAAGGCTTGCGGCACCGGCGGACAAATCTGTATGATGAGCCTCCACAATATAGGGGCCCGTTCACGGCCCGAAAGAATGCTGAAAACCGCCTTAAAACGCTATTTTCTGACCGGTCTTCTGGTGGTGACCCCGATCTGGGGAACCGTCCTTATTCTGAAGACCCTGTTTGTCACGGTGGACGGGATCTTGGGCGATCTCCTCGCTCGCTGGGCCCCCAACCATTACGTGCCCGGGGTCGGTGTTGTGCTGCTCATTATTTTGATCTTTTCGACTGGATTGCTCACAGCCAATTTCATGGGGCGGGCGATCGTCAAAATCTGGGAAGATTGGCTGAACCGTCTGCCGTTAGTCCGGGGGATCTACTCGACGTTGAAGTCGATGATGGACATCCTGTCGTTTTCCGATCGGGGATCCTACCGCCGCGTGGTCTTGATCCAATTTCCCAAAAACGGCCACTACTGTTTCGCGTTCGTGACCGGGGTGACGAAAAGCGAATCGTCGGTGTTGGGCCAAGAGCCGCTGGTTCACGTCTACGTGCCGACCTCGCCGAATCCGACCTCCGGGTATTTTCTCTTGGTCCCCGAGCGGGAAGTCATGTCGGTCGATATCAGTGTGGATGAGGCCATGAAACTGATCGTGTCCGGTGGGCTCTATTCTCCGTCCACACCATTGGCCCCGCTGCTCAATCCCGATACCAAGTGGAGCCAAGTCAAGCAGCCGGACGCGGGCGTGCCTATCGCATGACGCGCGCGGCCGGACAGCCGCCATGCGGACAGTGACGGACGAGCACCTGCAGATGAAACGGCCGACGAACAAGCATACGGCAGTATCGCAGATCCAGGGCCTCGGCGTGGTCGTGATGGCCGCCGGCCTGGGCACACGCATGAGGTCCAAGCGCGCAAAGGTGCTGCATCGTGTCGCCGGCCAGCCGATGGTGCTGTACGCCGTCGATCTGGCATTGCAGGTGGCTGGACACAGGGTCGCCGTTGTGGTCGGTCACCAGGCCGACGAGGTTCGGCAGGTCATCCAGGAAGGAATCGCGGGGAAGGCGGCGGCTGAATCGGTCGCCGTCGTGGAACAGGCGGAACAGCTGGGGACCGGTCACGCCGTGCTCCAAAGCCGTCCGGTGTTTACCCGAGCCAAGGAGCCGCGTGCGACAAGTTATTTGATTTTGAATGGCGATACTCCATTGCTGAAGGAACGGACGGTGCGCGAACTCTTGCGGGTCCACCAATCGGAGGGAGCGACGGTGACGATCCTGACAGCCTCGTTGGATGACCCCACCGGCTATGGCCGTGTCATCCGCCGGCAGTCGGACGGCGGCCATCAGGGCGGACTGGCTTCATCCGAGGTGCTGAAGATCGTCGAAGATCGAGACGCGACACCGGCTGAACGGGCGGTCAAGGAAATCAACGTGGGGACCTACGTGGTGTCCGGCGAGTTTCTCTTTGCCGCGTTGGACAAATTGGAGCCGCACAATGCGCAGGGTGAGTACTATCTCACCGATATTGTGCGGATGGCGGTGACGCAGCGGCAGAAGGTTGTCGCCGTGAGCCTTCAGGATGCGGACGAGGGCCTGGGCGTCAATACCCGGCGGCAGCTGGCGGCGGCAGAGCGCGTCGTTCGCCGACAGATTTGCGAACGGTGGCTCGACGCGGGTGTGACGATGTTGGATCCAGCCTCCGTCTGGATCGACGCGGGTGTGGCGGTGGGGAGGGACACCGTCCTGCACCCCTATGTGACGCTCGAAGGCGCGACCCACATCGGGGAAGATTGTGTGCTCCGGTCCCACTCGAGGCTGACCGATTGCCGGCTGGGTGATCGCGTGGAAATTTTGGATCATTGCGTGCTCCGTGAATCGGTGATCGAAGACGATGCGGTGCTGGGCCCTTTTGTCCACCTCCGTCCCGGTGTGTCGGTGCGGCGAAAGGCCAAGGTCGGCAACTTCGTCGAAATGAAGAAGACAGACCTGGGAGAGGGGGCCAAGGCCAATCACCTGAGTTACCTTGGTGATGCGACCATCGGCAAGGGAGTCAATATCGGCGCCGGGACCATCACGTGTAATTACGACGGAGTGCATAAGCATCACACGACGATCGGGGACAATGTGTTTGTGGGGAGTGACACGCAATTGGTAGCCCCCGTGACCGTGGGGGCCGGTGCGGTGATCGCCGCAGGAACAACCGTGACGCAAGATGTCCCGGCCGATGCCTTGGCGATCGCCAGGGCCGTCCAAGAAAATCGTGCGGACTGGGCGGCGAAGCGTCGCCTCATGCTTGCACGCAGCGCTGCGGCGAGGCCGCAACCGGTTCGTCCCGCCGTGCGGTCGAAGAAAAAGTACAGCTAGGAGCGGTATGTGCGGCATTGTCGGATACGTGGGCACTCAGGACGCAGTCCCGATCTTAGTCGGCGGCCTGGCCAAACTGGAATATCGTGGCTACGACTCATCCGGTGTGGCCGTGATGCAGGGAGAGAAGATCGCCATCCGGCGGAGCGTCGGCAAGTTAGTCAACTTGCAGCAATCCCTCAAAGAGAAAGAGCTGAAAGGCACGGTCGGTATCGGCCACACCCGCTGGGCCACGCATGGGAAACCATCCGAGCAAAATGCCCACCCGCACCGCTCAAAAGGCTGCGTCCTGGTCCACAACGGAATCATCGAAAATTATCAGCCGTTGAAGCACGAGTTGGAAAAAGATGGGTATGTGTTTCAGTCCGAAACCGATACGGAAGTGGTCGCACACCTGATCGACAAATATCTCAACAAGGGGCAAGGATTGGTGGAGGCGGTCCGGTCGGCGACGAAAGAGGTGCGAGGCAGCTACGCACTGGCCGTCATTTCCGAGCGGGAGCCCGGGACGTTGATCGCGGCTCGTTCCGGATGTCCCTTGGTGGTGGGCAGGACGAAGCAGGCATCGTATGTGGCGTCGGATGTCATGGCCATGCTCGCTCATACGCGGGATGTCACGTATCTGGAAGAAGGAGATCTGGCCGTCATCACGCAAGATCGGGTGCAATTGATGGATGCCGAGGGGCATGCCGTGTCGCGGAAGTCGACACGGATCAAGTGGGATGCGTCGGCGGTCGAGAAAAGCGGGCATCCGCATTTCATGCTGAAAGAGATCCACGAACAACCGCAAACCATCCTCGACACGATGCGCGGCCGCTACTCGTATGAATCCGGTGAGGCGGACTTGCCGGATATTGGATTGACGCCCAAGGACTTCGCCGCCATGAAGCGTATATGGATCGTAGGCTGCGGAACCTCCTGGCACGCCGGTCTGGTCGGCAAATATCTTCTGGAAGACATGGCGCGTATCTCCGTGCAAGTCGATATCGCCAGCGAGTTTCGGTATCGCAATCCGCTCGTCGAGAAGGAGGACTTGTTCGTGGCCGTGTCTCAATCAGGGGAGACGGCCGATACACTGGCCGCTACGCGCGAAGCGAAGCAAAAGGGCGCCCGCGCCATCTCCATCGTGAACGTCGTCGGCAGCACATTGGCCCGGGAATCAGACGGCGTGCTCTATACCCACTGTGGGCCGGAAATCGGCGTGGCATCGACGAAAGCGTTTACCGCCCAGCTGACCGCCCTCTATCTCCTTGCGTTGCATGTGGCGAGGGTTCGTGGTGTGATGAAGGAAGTGGATGGTAAGGCTTGGCTCGATCGGTTGGTCCGGATTCCGGCGCTTGTCGAAGACATACTGGGCCGTGAGGCCGAAATCGTGGCGATTGCCAAGCGCTATTACAAGAAGCGAAACTTTTTGTTCTTGGGGCGCGGCATCAATTACCCGATCGCACTGGAAGGTTCGCTCAAACTCAAGGAGACTTCCTATATCCATGCGGAGGGGTATGCGGCAGGAGAAATGAAACATGGTCCGATCGCGCTGATCGACAAGAATATGCCAATTGTGGTGCTGGCGCCACGTGACCGGCTCTATGAAAAAACGGTGAGCAATCTGATGGAAGTCAAAGCGCGGCGCGCTCCGGTCATCGCCTTTGTGGCTGAGGGTGAGCGCGAACTGGGGAAAGTCGCCGACGCGGTCTTTACGGTTCCTGCGACCCATCCGTTGATCTCGCCGATTCTCTTCACGATTCCGTTGCAGCTGCTGGCGTATCACATCGCCGTTTTGCGAGGAGCGGATGTGGATCAGCCGAGGAATTTGGCGAAAAGCGTGACGGTGGAATGAGGTGCGAAGGTGGGGTCCTTGTGCTCGCTCAACGCGCGGTCTCAGAAGACCCTCGTTGAATGCGCGCAGTAAGGGACCCCATCTTCACACCTCATAAGGGAGGGAGAGGATGGAGATTACGAAAGGGGATGTGGAGAAGGTCGCGCTGTTGGCCAGGTTGCACGTGACCGAAGACGAGAAGGCAGTCTTCGCCAAGCAGCTGAGCCAGATCCTGACCCATGTCGAGCAGCTGAACCGGTACGAGACGTCCGGGGTCGAGCCGACGACAACCGTCATGGGACAGGTGAATGTGTTCCGGGACGATGTGGTTCGGCCGTCGTTGCCTGTGGAAAAGGCCTTGGCGAATGCTCCAGAGCGTGAAGGAAACGGGTTTGGGGTGCCTAAAATATTGGAGGAGCGTTAACCGCTACGCGTCACCGATACGTGTGGATCTGCGCATGGCGAATAACGATTAACGGATAACGAATAACGAGGGATAGATGTTCCGACAAATGTTGCGTTCAAAAATTCATCGCGCCACGGTCACCGGCGCGCACCTGGAATACGAAGGCAGTTTGACCATCGATCAGGACTTGATGGAGGCCGCCGGTATTCTTCCGTATGAAGCGATCGTCTGTTCCAATTTAAATAACGGCGAGCGGTTCATGACCTATGCGATCAACGGCGGGCGGGGCAAGGGTGAGATCATTTTGAACGGACCCACGGCCCGAAAGGCCGCCGTCGGCGATCAAATCATCATCTTTTGTTACGAATATTACGGCGACGAAGAAATCAAGAAACATGCGCCGCGGATCGTGCGGGTCAATGACAAGAACCGTATCGTCGAGGTTGTGGATAAACGGTAATGGCGCTGCACAAACTGTCACTTTGTGATCTGCAGAAGAAATTCACCGCCGGCGAAGTCAGCGCGGTTGAGATCGTCCGGGCGTATGCGTTGCGCATCGGCCAGGTGGAATCGAAAGTGCGGGCGTACGTCAATCAGGCACAGGAGTCCGCGTCGGTGCAGGCGGCCGCGCTGGATCGGCAACTCAAACAGTGGCGCAAAACGAAGCCGCTGATGGGGATGCCGCTCGCGATCAAGGACAATATCTGCACGGAAGGCGTGCCGACGACGTGCAGCTCGCGCATGTTGCAGCATTTTGTGCCGCCCTATGATGCGACGGTAATCGACAAATTGCGGGAACAGGGCTACATCCTGTTGGGCAAGACGAATCTGGACGAATTTGCCATGGGCTCATCGACGGAGAATTCCGCATTCGGCCCCAGCCGGAACCCCTGGGAGCTTCATCACGTACCTGGTGGGTCGAGCGGAGGGTCCGCGGCGGCGGTGGCGGCGGACGAATGCGTCGCTGCGCTCGGGTCAGACACGGGGGGATCGATCCGCCAGCCGGCGGCGTTTTGCGGTGTGGTCGGGTTAAAGCCGACCTATGGGCGGGTCTCCCGGTATGGGTTGGTGGCGTTTGCGTCGTCACTCGATCAAATCGGTCCGATTACCAAAGATGTCCGCGATGCCGCGTGTGTGCTGGGTGTGATCGCCGGCCACGATCCGCTGGATTCCACCTCGGCCGATGTTCCGGTACCCGACTACATGAAGGCGTTGGCGAAGAAGGATCTCAAGAAGTTGCGAGTCGGCGTGCCGCGAGAGTTCTTTGCCGAAGGACTCGATCCGGAGGTGGACCAAGCGGTCAAGGCCGCGATCGAAGAATTGAAAGCGCTGGGAGGGGAAATCAAGGACATCCAGCTGCCGCGAACGGACGCCGCTGTCGCGGTCTATTACGTGCTGGCGACGGCTGAAGCCAGTTCGAATCTCGCCCGTTTCGACGGTGTGAAGTTCGGGTTGCGGGCCAAGGAGACCAAGGACCTGCTGGACCTCTACATGAAGACAAGGCAGGAAGGGTTCGGTCCGGAAGTCAAACGCCGCATCATGCTGGGCACCTACGTGCTCAGCGCGGGTTATTACGACGCGTACTACGGGAAGGCTCAGGCGGTGCGGACACTGGTCTGCCAGGACTTCGACGCGGCGTTCAAGGAAGTCGATCTGATCGTGACGCCGGCGACACCGACTCCCGCTTTCAAGCTGGGGGAGAAGAGCGAAGATCCACTGCAAATGTATTTGTCCGACATTTTTACCATCTCGGTCAATCTGGCCGGCGTGCCCGCGATTGCGCTGCCGTGCGGATTCAGCAAGAGCGGGTTGCCAATCGGTGTGCAACTGATCGGGCGGCCTTTCGAGGAAGACACGATGTTGCGGGCGGCCCATGCCTACGAACAAGCCACGGAGTGGCGGACCAAGAAACCGAATATACGTTAAACGTGAATCGTGAACCGCAGGACGGTCGTAAATGTTGTCTGGTTCTGACGATTAACGGTCGACGAATAACGGAGGAAGTATGTCGGCAATTGAAATTGCGGCGATGCTCGCGGCAGTCGCGTTTGCGGTGCTGATTGGATTTTTGGTGCCGGTGCTCATGCAGGTTCGCAAGACGGTCGCGGAGTCCGAACAGCTGCTGGCAAAAATGAACGCTGATCTGCCGCCGCTGGTTGAAGAGCTCCGCGCCGTGAGCCAGCACCTCAATCAGCTGACTGAACAGGCGCGTGACGGTGTGGAGCATGCCGCGGTGTTGTTGCATGCCGTGGGTGAAGTCGGTGAATCCGTTCAGCACGTTCACAACGTCGTGCGCGGGTCGAGCGGGACCCTCATGACCAATGTCGCCAGCGTACTGGCGGGATTCAAGGCGGCCACGCAGGTGATGCGTGAACGCTATCGGAAAGAAGGAGGACCTCACAATGGCGGATGATCGCGGGTCTTCAACGGCGGTGTTGTTGGCGTTTCTTAGTGGGGCAGCGTTAGGGGCGGTGGCAGCCTTGTTGCTGGCGCCTGAGTCGGCGAATGAGTCGCGTGAGCGGCTGCGCCGGTATGCGCGCAGGGCGGAAGACCGGCTCCATGATATGGCCGGGCATGCCGGGGAAGTCTTTGAAGAAGTCGTCGGGCAGGGAAAGGACTTCGTTGAAACCAAGAAGTCGGCGTTGCGCGACGCCTTTGAAGCGGGACGCCAGGCGATGAGGAATGAGCGGGATCGTATGCGCGGCGAAGGTTCGCACGAGACATGACCTACGAAGTCGTCGTCGGCGTCGAAGTGCATGCGCAGTTGCGGACCAAGTCCAAGATGTTCTGCGGCTGTCCGACACTGTTCGGGGCGCCTCCTAACAGCCATACCTGTCCGGTGTGTCTCGGCTTGCCCGGCAGCTTGCCCGTGATCAATCGAACGGCGGTGGAAATGGCCGTGCGAGCGGGGCTGGCGTTGAATTGCGCGATCGGCGCGAACAATCGATTTGCCCGGAAGAACTACTTTTATCCGGATCTCCCGAAGGGCTATCAGATCTCGCAGTATGAGTCGCCGATCTGTGAACATGGCTGGATCGACATCGCCTCCGGCACAGGGGGGAAACGGGTTCGCATCCGCCGCGCTCATCTTGAAGAAGACGCAGGGAAGAACGTGCATCAAGCCGGCGCCAACGGGAGCGTGGTGGATCTGAATCGCGCCGGTACGCCGTTGCTGGAAATCGTCACCGAACCGGATATGCGGTCGTCGGATGAGGTCGTGGCCTATCTCAAGGGGTTGCGCGACATCTTGATGTATCTCGATGTGTGCGACGGCAACATGGATGAAGGCAGTTTTCGGTGCGAACCCAATCTGTCGCTCCGCCCGACGGGGCAACAAGCATTCGGTACCAAGGTCGAGTTGAAGAACATCAACTCCTTCAAGTACGTGAAGGATGCGATGGAATATGAGATCAAGCGTCAGACCAAGGTGCTGAGCGAGGGTGGGAAGATCAAGCAGGAAACACGCTTGTGGAATATCGAGCGAGGGGAAACGGCGGTGATGCGTTCTAAAGAAGAGGCGCACGACTACCGGTATTTCCCTGATCCGGACTTGGTGCCGCTGAAGTTGGAGAAAGACTGGGTTGAGGGATTCCGCACCGGCCTGCCGGAATTGCCTGCGGCTCGGGTCTCGCGGTTCATCAACGAATATGGGTTGCCTGACTATGATGCCGGGGTGCTGACGTCGTCCAAAGAGATCGCGGATTATTTTGAGCGCTGTGTGGCGCTGTTCAATCAGCCGAAGACCGTCAGTAACTGGGTGATGGGCGAGCTGGTGAGGGAGTTGAATGTCTCAGGCACCGATGCGAGTGCCTCCCCGGTTTCTCCCGAGCGGTTTGTGAGTCTGCTCCAATTGGTGGAGAAAGGCACGATCAGTCTCAAAGTCGCGCGAGAGATCTTTCCTGAAATTTACAGCAGCGGCAAACAGCCCGAGCAGATTGTTCAGGAAAAAGGGCTCACGCAAGTGTCCGATGAGGAAGCGCTGGGGCAGATCATCACCGAGGTGTGTGCAAAGAACCCCGCGCAGGTGGCGCAGTTCAAGGAAGGCAAACAGCAAGTGCTGGGCTTCCTGGTCGGGCAGGTCATGAAGGCCAGCGGGGGCAAGGCGAATCCTGGGAAGGTAAATGAGTTGCTGAAACGGAAGCTGGGATGAGCGCGGGTCCTGTCGCCGATCAGCCCATCCGTCCTCGCACCCCGCCCGGTGTGGGGACCCCGCTGCGGGCGGACGGGCTCCCAGCTCGGCGCCACCCGCGCATTCCTTGTGGAGAACGCTTGTATAGCCAGGATATGGTGCAACGGTTGTAGAAAACGGTGTGGGAGCAGCGGGCGCCTTCTCGAGTGCTTCAGACGCCGGTATTTGACGTTGCGGTGAAGTAAAGGGAAGTTCCGTGGCCGGATAGGCTGCTCAAAAAGGCAGCCAACGAGGCCGCAGGCGAGAGATAACCGGAGGCGTACCCTCTGGGGTACGTCGAGGATTATGTCGAGCCGAGAACAAAGTTGGGGGTCTTTTTCAGCAGCTTGAGAGGAAGAGCATGAGCGCGATCAGAGAGATCAAGGGGAGGCAGGTTGTCGATTCACGTGGAAATCCCACGGTTGAGGCGGAAGTGACATTGGAAAGCGGTGCAAAGGGACGAGCGGCGGTGCCGTCCGGCGCGTCGACCGGTGAGAAGGAAGCGATCGAACTGCGTGATGGGGACAAAAAGCGCTGGATGGGCAAAGGTGTGTCCAAGGCGGTGGCCAACATCAGCAAGGTGATCGCGCCGGAGCTGCTGGGCAAAGAGGCATTCGATCAAGCCGGTATCGATCAGGCAATGATCGCGCTGGATGGCACGAAGACAAAGGGCAAGCTCGGAGCCAACGCCATTCTCGGTGTGTCGCTGGCGGTTGCGAAGGCGGCGGCGAATGAGACGGGGCAGCCGCTCTATCGGTATCTTGGCGGCACGAATGCGCGGGTATTGCCGGTGCCGCTGATGAATATCATCAACGGCGGGGCCCATGCGGATAATCGGCTCGATCTCCAAGAGTTCATGATCATGCCGGTCGGCGCCGCGACGTTCAGTGAGGCGTTGCGGATGGCGACGGAAGTCTTCCATTCGTTGAAGGCCATCTTGAAGAAGAAGGGACTGAATACGGCGGTGGGGGACGAGGGCGGGTTTGCGCCGGATCTGCAATCGAATGAAGAAGCCCTTGGTCTGATCACGCAGGCCGTTGAAGGGGCTGGATACAAGGCCGGGAAGGATATCGCGCTGGCCTTGGACTGTGCCGCGAGTGAATTATATGAGAAGGGGCGCTATGTCCTCGAAGCCGAAAAGAATCCCGAACGTTCCTCTGAACAGATGATCGACTATTACGGCACGTTGCTGGACCGCTATCCGATTTTGTCGATCGAGGATGGATTGAGCGAGCTGGATTGGAAGGGCTGGAAGATGCTCACCGAGCGATTGGGCAAGCGGGTGCAGCTCGTGGGGGACGATATTTTCGTGACGAACGTTGAGATCTTTGCGAAGGGCATCAAAGAGGGAATCGGCAATTCGATTCTGATCAAGCTGAATCAGATCGGCACGTTGACCGAAACGCTGAACGCGATCGAGTTGGCCAAACGATCCGGCTACACGGCGATCATCTCCCACCGGTCCGGTGAAACGGAGGACACGACGATCGCCGATGTGGCGGTCGCGACGAACAGTGGGCTGATCAAAACCGGATCGCTGTCCCGAACGGACCGGGTCGCCAAATATAACCAGCTGCTCCGTATCGAGGAGGAGTTGGGCGCAGCGGCCATCTATCGCGGACGTGATGCAGTGCCGGGACGATCGTAGGAAGCGGCGGCTGCAAGTTTCAAGGTGCAAGTTCCAAGTTTCATGATAGAACGCGAAACTTGAAGCCTGAAAATCGAAATTGAATAGCGAAATGCGATCTGTAGAAGAACCGATGCTCGTTAAACAAAATCGTGGGAGGCAGTGGCTGGGCTTGCAACGGCGCATGGTCGTTGTGGTCCAAGTCGCCGGCATGGGGGCCTGTCTGTGGTTGTTTGTCACGCTGTTTTTCGGCGAAATGGGGCTGCTGCGGTATGTGGCGATGCGGAATTATGCGGGGCAGCTTGAGAGCGATCTCTCGGCGTTGCGCAACGAGACGGCGTCACTGCGGAAAGACATCGGCCGGCTGCAGCATGATCCGGCGAAGATTGAACAACTGGCCAGAGAACGATTGGGCTACGTGCGAAAAGGGGAGACGGTCTATCAACTCAATTCCGATGCAGCCGATACCCAGGAGCGCCGGTCAAAACCATGAAATTCGGAACCGTCGCAATTGTCGGACGCTCGAATGTGGGCAAATCGACCCTGCTTAACCGACTGTTGGGCGAAAAGATCGCGATTGTGTCGGACAAGCCGCAGACCACCAGGACACGCATTTTGGGGGTCGTTCATGTGCCGGATGGCCAGATCGCATTTCTCGATACGCCAGGTTTGCACAAACCGCAGCATCTGTTGAATCGGCGGATGGTTCGGGCGGCGGTCGAAGCATTGGAAGAGGCTGATCTCTTGTATGTGCTTATGGACGCCACGAGTTTGCCGGGGCCCGGCGATCTTGCCGCTGTCTCGTACGTCAAGGAGGCGATGGCAAAACAATCCCGTCCGGCCATCTTGGTGGTCACGAAAGTCGATCTGGTCAACAAGCTCAAATTGCTCCCGGTGCTCGAAAGCTATGCCAGACTGTTCGATTGGACGGACATCGTGCCGGTTTCTTCACAGACCGGAGACAATATCGACCGGCTGCTTGCCGTGACGATCCCGCATTTGGCGGAGAGTGAAGGGGCCTACGGCGACGATGTGGTGACCGATCAAACGATGCGGACCCTGGCGGGAGAAATCATCCGCGAGAAAATCTTGCTGGCCACCGAGCAAGAGGTGCCGCACTCCGTGGCGGTGGAGATCGACCAGTTCAAGGAGGAAGGCAGACTGGCCCGCATTCACGCCTCGATTCTCGTGGAGCGTGAAACCCAGAAAGGCATTCTGATCGGCAAACAAGGGGAACGGTTAAAGACGATCAGTACCCAGGCGCGGCAGGACATGGAACGGTTGTTTGGTATGAAAGTGTTTCTGGAAGTATGGGTCAAGGTGAAAGAATCGTGGCGGGAAGATGAGCAGCTGCTGGTTGAACTCGGATATTAGAGGGGTGTGATGCAACCGACGGAACGGCCGGTCGAGTCTCGGCCTCCTGAGCTACGCCCTCGTGTGCCCGAGAGGGATATGCTGCGCGATGTCTTGCGCGATCAGGTGGAGCGCGGGCAGACCAAGTCCGATATTGTGCTTCAATCCGTTCAGCGCTTATTGCGGCGCGGCGCCATCACCAATCTCTCGAAAATGCTGGGGCGCATGCATCCGGCCGATATTGCCAAGGCAGTCAATCACCTGTCGTCTCCCAAGGAAAAGCGGGAAGTCTTCGAATTGGTCCGGGGTGAGAACAAGCGCGGACAGGTGTTGAGTGAGCTCGACGGTGAGAGCATTCAGGAAGTGTTGGCCGATCTGTTGCATTCGGATGTGGCCTGGCTGTTGAAGGATCTCGGCCCCGACGATGTGGCCTACATTCTCGGATTTCTTCCGGAAGACCGCGGGAAAGAAATTCTCGCCTTGATGAAGGCGGAAGATTCGACCGAGGTCGAGGGCATTCTCAAATACGCCAAGGATACCGCCGGTGGCATCATGACGACGGAGTTCTTTTCTCTGTCGGAGGACGCGACCGCGCAGGAAGCGATCCGCCGGCTTCAGCACGCCACCGACGCGGAAATGGTGTTCTACATCTATGTCACGGACAAGGACGACCATCTGGTCGGCGTATTGTCGCTGCGTCAGCTTCTGACGGTGCCGCCCGCGACGCCGTTGAAGAACATCATGGCGCGCGACGTGATGAGTGTGGCGGTGGATATGGATCAGGAGGAAGTCGCGCGGCAGGTGGCCAGGTACAACTTGCTGGCGATTCCGGTGGTCGAGAAGGACGGCACGTTGGCGGGAATTATCACCGTCGACGACGTGGTGGACGTCATCCGAGAGGAAGCGACGGAAGACATGCTCAAGATGGCCGGTGCCATTGAAGAAGAGCCGGCGTCAAAATCCTCGAGTCTGGGGTCGGCCAAACTGCGGCTGCCGTGGCTGTTTACCAATCTCGTCGGCAGCCTGTTGTCCGGCGCAATCTTATGGTACTTCCGCTATACCGTTCAGGAGGTTGTCGCGATCGTCAGTTTCATCCCGGTCATTGCCGCGATGGGGGGCAACGTGGGGCTGCAATCTTCGACGTTGATCATTCGCGGGTTGGCTACCGGCCTTGTCGAGTTGACCGATGTCTGGACGGTGTTTTTCCGTGAGGTGAAGATCGGCCTCATCATGGGGCTCGCGTGCGGATTGATGTTGACGGTGGTTGGATGGGGATTGGGCCAGGGATTCTTGGGAGTCGTCGTGGGGGCCTCGTTGGTGATTGCATTTCTCGTGTCCACGAGCATGGCCACCATCATGCCCATTCTCCTGAAACGGATGGGCGTGGATCCGGCCGTCGCAGCCGGTCCATTTGTGACCACGGCGAACGACATCACCGGCATTACCATCTATCTCACGCTGGCGACGATCTTTCTGGATTATCTCCGGTGAAGTGCATCGATTCGAACGGGCGATGTCCGGTTTCTATCCAATGAAGACGGGTGCATCATGGCGCTGGTAAAGGCGACGGCCGTTGTTCTCCAGAGCCGCAGGTGGGGTGATGCCGACCGGATCGTGACCTGTTATGCGAAGAGCTTGGGGAAGATTCGCGGAGTCGCCCGCGGCGCCCGCCGTCAGAAAAGCCGATTTGGCGCGGCGCTCGAACCGTTTACGGTCTGCCGCCTCGATTTGTTCGAAAAAGCGGGCGACTCGCTGTTCAGAATTTCGCATGTCGATGTCGTGTCGTCGTTCCACGTGTTGCGCGAGGACCTTGGTTTGATGGCGGCGGCGGCACGGATGGTCAATGTCGTGGCTGCGGTGACTCCCGATGGAGATCCGGATCCGGTGCTGTTCGAAACGCTTCAACAGGGTTTGGCATCGCTGTGCCGGAGCGAAGATCCGGCCTGCACCGCGCTGCTGTTTCAAATCAGACTCTTAGGGCTCACAGGGTTTCGCCCGCAAACGGATCATTGCGCGGCTTGCGGGAAAACACGTATGGCCGGTGCCCCGCAATTCTCGCCCCTTGCGGGTGGGCTTGTGTGCATGCCGTGCGCGGTCCGGCAACAGACCCGCTGCGTGGCCCTTTCGCAGGGAAGTCTTGCATTTCTCCAACAAGCCGCACGGTTGGCCCCTCAACTTGTGACGAGACTTCGGGCCGCAGGACAAGTGCGGGGTGAAGTTGAAGAAGCGATCGAACGATACGTCACCGTCGTCGCCGGCAGACGCCTGCCGCCGGCAGACTTTTTGTCCCACGTGCCCCAATCTGTATATCAGGTGGGTTCATCTGAGGGGGTGAGGACGTGATGGCGCAGACACTCGAACCGCGCGATATGGCGTGGATCGGCAAGGGAGTCTTGGGCATCGAATGGAACGACGGGCATAAGAGCGTCTATCCAGTCCGGTATCTCCGCCAGCACTGTCCCTGTGCGGCGTGCGTGGACGAATGGTCCGGAGAGCGGCGCGTACGAGGCGACGATATCCCCTTGCTCATCATGGTGCAGGATATTCAGTCGGTCGGCCGCTATGCGCTTCAATTTACGTGGAGCGACGGCCACGATACGGGAATTTATGCCTACTCCTTGTTGAGGAAGTTATGCCAGTGCGATGTATGTCAACCGGTCAAGCCTGCTGAGCCGAAATCCAGACGGCTAATGTGAAGAAGGGACCGAGATATGAGTGACGAGAGGGTTTCTCGAGATCGTCCATCCCAGGTATTCCTGCGCCTCGCGGGTGCGTGGTGTGTCCTCCTGGTGTTCGGGGCCCTTGCGAGTTGCAAAAGTATGCCGACGTTGGAGCAACAAGAACAGTTGGTCCGAGAGAACAATCTCGTCCTTGATCATGTGACCGTGCAGGCGGTAGTCAATGTCTGGGGAGAACCTCCTCACTATCGCAGTAAGTTTACGCAATTTTTTGTCATGTCGGATCTCAGCATGATTCCCAGCTCACGTGTGCCTTCAGGAGAGACACCCAGAGGGTGGAACGCCGGGGTCTATGCCGGAGAAGGCATCTACTTCGCGTATCCCGATCATGGATGGTTGTTGGTCTTTCATGATGATCGGCTTGTCTACAAGGAAGAACTCAAGGCCGATGGTATGCGCACCCTTATCAACACGTGGGCCTATGAGGATCGATTCAAGACACGGTTGGACGGTACCCCGGCGCCATAGCCCGCTGCAAACAATGTTCTCATGCCTGCTTTTTCTTCACCCCGTCGTTTGAATATTGTGATAGCCGCCTCTGAGGCTGTGCCCTATGCCAAGACGGGCGGGCTGGCTGATGTTGCCGGCGCATTACCCGTGGAGTTGGCCAAATTAGGGCATCGGGTGACCCTTGTGTTGCCAGGCTACCGAAATATTTGGGCCGGCCATCAATTTCTCCAGACAGCGCAACGATTCCGTATCCCGATCGGGGGAGTGCCCGTAGAGGCTTCCTTGGAAGAAGAACATGTGCCAGTCGCAGGGGGCGTTCATCCGTTGAGAGTCCTGGCGGTTCGATGCGATTCCATGTTCGACCGTCCGGGGCTGTATCAAGACAGAAACGGGGACTACCCGGACAACCTTGACCGATTTACCTTGTTTTCCAGGGCGGTTGTTGAGGCGGTCGGTATGCTTGGGGCGAGACCGGATGAAGCCGTGGATATCCTTCACCTGCATGATTGGCAAACTGCATTGTGCCCCGTAT
>DASUMN010000310.1:0-7081 GCA_036277675.1 Nitrospira sp.
CGCGACCCTTCTGGGTTCCAGCGAGCGGAAGCCTTCTGGAATTCCTTCAGCTGCGATCATGTGATCGCAGGGCTTCAGTCAGTTCCAGCTTTCCTTCTCGCAGAAACCTCAGTGGGTCCCCGCGCCTCCGGTGAAGTCGGCTACGAGCTCCCCCTTACTGCTCTAAAAAACAAAACGGCGACGAGTCGCTCACAGACTCGTCGCCTCTATAACATGCTAACCGAACGGTAATAATTCCGGCCCATGTCATGGCTTATGCTTTTGTCTTATGAGTCCCCAAATTCGCGCCCACTTGGCTTCAAGATCTTTCACACAGTTAAAGAAATATCCTGGCGTGAATATTTGAATGTTTCTAGACGGAGCACCTTTCTTATCCATGCCGTAACGAAACAGTTGATCTGGCATCCGATCCACTCCGTGCAGAATCTGAACACCAAAAATCTGATCCAAGTCCTTCGCGGATAACCACCAGCTCGTTGGGAAATCACATTCTGCACCTGGCAGTAAACCTCTATACTCCCGTTGGAGCTCAGCAATCGCATGGTGTTTGCTCGGCTCTCGGCCAACACGTTGTATACAGGCCTTCAGAAAAAGCTCGGTTGCCAAATGCAGGCAGTAATAGCAGACGCTGGCTTGCGGCCATTCGAGTTTTTCTCCAGCCCCACCTGCTTGCTCACACAGGACAGTCGCAGCACGAAGATAAGCCTGGGATAATCTGTACAACCGCTCAGCTGATGGCAATTTCTTGAATGATGCTGAGTCGACCGAGATTCCCTTCCATCTCATTCCGCGAAGCAACGGATCATGTATGTAATGCCTCTTACCGTCGGCTGAAATACCAACAGCAGCCACACCTTCAGGTATTTCTATCATGCCAATTACTTTCTTCTTCTTGGGCATTCTGGATTTCCACAAGCGATTTTCGCCAAGCGGCGATTTATCCAACAACCTAAACCAGTCTACCAGCGGCTGGTCCCATTTCCTTCCCTCTCCAACTCGGCTGGAAGGGATGGGCACGAAGGCTCGGCCATGGCGGGCGCATGAGACCAAGAGGAAGAAAAGACACCGGACGCCATTCTTCTATTCCGGTAAGGCGGCCGGTCAACAGTACCGCATGAAGCAGCCGTCAATGCTCAACGCATCATGGCCGAGCCGAAGCTGCCCGCCCTTCGCCAGCCGAGGCTATTTCTCAGCACAATCCCGCACCCGAAGCTACACATCCGCCTATCACATAGCCTCAACTACACTGAGCGGATGATCTTCACCGCCACATCCTGTTCAATCCGTCCCAATGCCGACACCTTTCCCCCTTGCTCCTTATGAGTGATCCGCTCAATCTGCACGATTGCCCCGCGATGCCACTGATCGAACGCCTCGTTCTGTGGAGACGCGAGGCGATCTTGCCTGCCCACTTCCTGCCGTCCCTGCTCGTTGCATAACCACGCCCGCTTCTCCCCCTTCATCTCCCGCAACTCGCTCACGACTCGATACACATTTGGTCGTCGCTCAACGATTGTCTTGCCGTCTTGACGAAGCAGCAGATACGAGAACTTCAGCGCGTCTTTGATGAAGCCGACTTCCTCGTCGATCTGTTGGATCGACTCCGGCGTTTCCCATGTGCGTTCTTCATGGCACCAGTCGTGTGGGTTGATCAACGCCGGGCAGCTGTTCTCGTGCAGGCATGGGCTGTAGACGGTGCAGCGCTTCTCTTGGAGTAACCGATCTCGGACCTGCTGCAATGAGCGGGACGTGTCCCGCAATGCCGGCTCGACGATCATCATCGTTCCATGAGGGGCTAGCAGCGTGAACGCCTCCGCCACCAGGCCGGTCCGTGCCCCAATTGGATCCTTCGCACCCACATACAGTTCGTTCAGACAATTGGCAAGAATAACCAGATCGTATGAGGCTTTTTCCTTGACCTGCTCCAACCACACCCTTCGTTCCAAATTCCCTTCGCACGTTCGCAGACTCGCGGTGGTGATCCCCGCGGCATGGCAGTAGCCGTTCCACAACCGGCCGGTCTGACGGAGGGCCACAGACACTGTGTCCAGTGCCACGACGGACAGCGCAACCGCCGAGTAATGGCGCTGCCACCAGTCGAGGACGGCTAACGCGCCTGTCCCAGGTCCGGAACCGAGATCGAGCACAGAGAATCGACGGCCGTCTTCCGGAACAGGCATCTCGTCGAGCAAGACCTGGATTTTTGAGAGGTTAACCGGAAGAAAGTACCTAAGATACGCGGCCGCAAGGACAGGATCTTCCAAATACGCTTGGCCAATCGCTGCCCGTTCTTTGGTAAAGAGGCGTGAAAGTCCGATAATGGCTTGACCAAGCGAAGGGCCTTTTACCCCGCTCGTGGAACAGGCCTGCTCAATAACGCGAAGCACCAATGGCGAGATTGTAGCGTTGAGGCGTTGCATGAGCCTAGTGTATGCTCACACCATCAGGGAGGACAACTATGACGGACGACATCATGAAGGCATACAAAGACGTGGAATCAGCGGTGGAACGTTACATCAGGCTACTCCACGATCATGTGAATATGTTGCAAAACATCGAGCCGCCCGGATCCGACAAGGTTGTTCGGCTGACGGCAGGATCGAAAGCCATGACGGACAGTGCGTCGATCTATCTTTCCTATGCCAAGTATGTCGCGTACGGAATGCCGGTGAGCGAAGAAATGGTGGAGGACGAGATTCAAGGATAAAATCGTCGCGCGTATCTCGTGAAGCCCGCTTCGCCGACTCAGCGAGGCGAGCGTATCTCGACTTTCTTGCGCTTCACGTTTCACGCATGACGAGATACGGCGGCTGGCAAAAGAAAAGGGCCTGATCCCGTTTGGGGTCAGGCCCTTTCGTTTCTTACCAGCCGCTTAGATGCTGCGCATGAAGTGGGCGACGTCGTCCGGATTGACGGTCCCGCCCATGATTTGCGACATGGCGACGTTGGTAGATTTCTTACCGCTCACTCCCGATTCGACTTCGTCCACAATCAACTCCACCGGCATCGACTGACCGCCGTACACGCGCGGGCCGCCGATGATTTTCGCCTTCGAAAAACCGTAGATGGCCGTGGCGACTTCCTTGGCCAGCCAGCCGACATAGTTGAACTCCGGCACGACAATAAGCTTGGCCTTCCCGCAGAGCTCGCGAAGTTCCTTCGTCGGAAACGGACGGAGCGAGCGCACCTTGATCAATCCGACCTTCATGCCCTTTTCTTTGCAGAGGCGAACCGCTTCGCGTGATTGCGCGGCAGCACTCCCGGACGCGATGATGATCACTTCGGCATCATCAACGTTCTCAGCGGTGAGCAATCCGCCCATATACCGATCGATATATTTGCGCGACCGCTCCACGGCCGCCCACACTTCTTGCTGCCACACGGCGTGAATGTTGTACGCCATGAAGTTCGACTTTTGGACCGGAGCATCGCGGGACAAGCGAGCGGGAGGATTCTCCGCGTCGAGCACCGGCACCGCGCCACGCCAGGCTTCTCGCGGCGGCAGCTTAATCCCACGGTCCTGCATGCGCACATAGCCGCGCGCGTGCGTCACGAAGAACCCGTCACAGCAGACGCCGACGGGCAATGTCACATCGTTCTTCTCACTGATCGTGAATCCCGCCATCGTGAAGTCGAACATGTCTTGCTGGTTTTCGGCGTGGAACACGATCATGCCGCAGTTCAGCAAATACGACACTTCGATGTTATCCGGCTGAATGGCGAGCGGCGCGTTGACCACACGGCAGGTGAACATCGCGACGACCGGAAGACGGTGGCCCGGCCAGGAGGCGATACCTTCCAACCCGCGCAACGTGCCGGGGCCCGCGGTCGCGGTATAGCAACGAACGCCCGCGCGGGACCCACCGGCGATGGCCGCCATGACGCCGACTTCTTCTTCACCTCGGTAATATTCTTTCACATAACCTTCGCCATAGAGCACACCCACAAGCTGCATGGTTTCTGATTGCGGGGTGATCGGATAGGCGATGGCCAAATCCACGTTCGAACGGCGGATGGCCTCTTTTGCCGCCTCGCTGCCGGTGATGAATTCTTTCGTCCGCGGCGCCTCGTGGAACATGTACTCCGGCGTCACCACCTTTTGTCTCTTGGCCTCGGCATGCGGATCTTTTTTCGCCGCGCTGGGTGGAGCCGCCACGCTGGTGATGGGATCACCTTGCGGATTCGTTTTCACTTCGGTTTCGCTCATGGTTGCACCTCTTGGCTAATTCGAGCGTTTCCGCCCGGCCTTATCCTTCCCTCTTCATCTGTTCGGCAGTATGGCCAAACATCGCCGCGCTGCCGCTTCCCCCCGGTGTCGGCGCGAATTCCAGAGGATTCGCATGGGTCTTGCCGCCGTGGACCTTCGATTGCGTGCCGGTGAAGCGCACGTTCTCCCCATTCTCCGGCAGCTTGATGCCCATTTCCTCGCGCACTTTCTTGAAGATCTGCGCGACACGCTTGATCTTGAGGGTATCGGAATCTCGAATCGTGAGCATCGCGTCTTCATGACCCTGTTCGGCACAAATGGCCATGGTGCAGCAGTTCGTTCCTGCCCGGATCATCTTGAGAGTCAAATTCGCGTAGTGGCAATGCACGCCGATAAAGATGCAGGCTTCGATTTTATTGCCCCAAATCGTCAGATTCGGGTGATTGGGGTTGATGACTTCTTCCGGATCGATCTTCGGATACTTCGGCCGGTAGTCCGGCATCGGGATGATCATGACTTCCGGAATTTGCGCGGCGATCTCCAGCGTGGCCTTGGCTTTTTCGACCGCGTGATCGTTCCACGCCCAGAGCAACAGTGGCCCTGGGAAAATGGTCGCGTTCGGGCTGGTCAACATCTTCCGCGCCATCTCTTCGATGACCACTTCTTCATTCGGCTCGAGCAGGCCATAAAACAGGCCCTGCCCGGGATCCGGCAGCGACACGCCCAACTGTGCGGCTGAGGGAGGATGGAAGCCGGCCGGTCCCGGCACAATAATGCGTTCTCTCGTGTCTGTTATTGCCACGCCCGTTCCCCTTTCCTGCACTTACCCGACGACCGGACTGGCTAACACAGCCGTCGTGCTCTTCTCGCCATACGTAATGTTTTCGGTCAACGCCGCCTTGGGCAACTGATCGATCATGATCATCTTGATCGCGTTGTTCTTCGCCATATTGTCACAGACCCACACGCATTGCGCGCAGCCCTTGCAGCGGTCCACGGCAACATAGGCCGAGCCGTACTTGTATCCTTTGTCCTTGCCCATTTCGTCACTGTACTGGATCGTATTGGCCTCAGGACAATATTGTGTGCAGAGCTTGCAACTCTTCGCGGCACAGATGTCGACACTAATATCGGCTACAAGATACATGGTACTCCTTTACACGGCTGCCGCAGCGGCCGGTTCCTCCGCGCGCTGAACATCTTTAGCCGCCCACCCGTGATCGACGGCATAGTTCCAGCCCGTCCGCATCACGGCGACATTTTTCTCGATGAGTTCCTGCTTCTTCTTGAATTTCCGCTCGACGACACTGTCCAATGCCGCCGTGCCGCCCGACACCACAAATCCTTTGCCAAGGAACCGATCCTTCACGGCCTGCTCCAGTCCTACCATGCTCGTCAGCCCAGTGATCGCGCCGATACAGCCCATCAACGCCATGTTGGTGGCGAGGTCCATGCCCGCGACTTCCAATGAGATCTTCGTCGCCGGGAAATAATAGAGCTTCGCGCGGCGTTCTTCCAACTCGCGAGCCTGGTCCTTGTGCAGCTTCATCGGCCCGTCGTTGTTGATCAATGCAATCCCGTCTTCTTTCAGACCGAAGTAAAACGGCATCGTATAGGACTTGCCGTGCGTAATCACTTGGGGATGGAAGATGATGATGATGTGCGGGAACGTAATCTCGCCGATCTCGTAGATCGCTTCATCCGACACGCGGACGTAGCTCTCAACCGGCGCCATCCGCTTTTCCGATCCGTAGAACGGGACGATCGTACTTTCACCTCCGGCATTGATGACGGCGGTGCTGAGAATATGCGAGCCGGTGACGACACCCTGTCCGCCGACGCCCGCCATTCGAATATTGAAACGCTTCGCCATGGTAAACCTCCTCGTGAATGCCTAGGCCTTATTGGGAATCGCAGCGGCCGGCTTGGCGAGAAACTCCTTATAGCCATAGCGCTCAGTGAGGTATTGTTTCGCTTCTTCGCTGACATATTCCGTGAATTGATACCGGTCGTTCTCGACCGTCTTGGCGTCTTCCATGACCTTGTCGGTAGGAATGGCGTACTCGATGTTGCAGGACGTGTAGGCCTGAATGTAGGTCGATCCGACTTCGCGGGCGATCAACACGGCCTTCTTGATCACGCTTTCCACGCGCCGCGGATTGTTCGGCACCACCGTGGCCACGTACGCGCATCCGGCGACCTTCGCCATTTGCAGCATATCCATTTTCTCAAACTTCTTGCCGAGCGGGGCCATCTTCAGCACGGCCCCTCGATTGGTCATGCCGCTCTCCTGGCCGCCGGTATTGCCGTAGACTTCGTTGTCCAGCATGATCGTGGTAAACCGTTCTTTGCGGAACCAAGAGTGGAGCACCTGCTGGAAGCCGATGTCCGCCGTGCCGCCGTCTCCGGCCATCACGACGACATCCTTGGGCTTATCGCCGAAGCGGAGACGCAGGCCGCGGGACAACCCGCTTGCCACGCCGTTCTGATCGCCGTAGTTGCCATACACGAACGGAATCGCCGCTTGAGAGATGGCCAGACGCCCGCAACCGGCGGTGCCGACGGTAATGGTATCTTCAGGGTTTGGGAACGCCACGATGGCGAGACGAATGAAGAGGGTCATCGCACAACCCGCACACATAGGGTGTTCTTCCAACACTTCCTTGAAGCTGCCCATCTGCGAGACCGTCACCTTCTTCCCGAACGGGCCATGTTCCACCATATCCCGATATTCTTTCGGCATGAACTTTTCGAACCCATTTGAAAACTTCACATAGTCGAGACTCATCTGGCACCTCCCTATGTCATGAGCGACGCCGGACCGTCACTCGCTTACACCGGAATAGTCTGAAACGAATACACTTGTGGACAATG
>DASUMN010000311.1:0-2380 GCA_036277675.1 Nitrospira sp.
AACTGCCGTTGATCGAAGGTATTGGCGCAATAGAGGTACATACACCCCTCCGCAGTGCCGATCTCGACGTGCAGTTGGCGCCCATCCGGTTCCTGACAAGTTGTTTCTTGAGTTACACAGCGACTATCGAGACGTTCCCACGCCGCTTGTGCGGAGGGTCCATGATTTTCGTACAGCAGACCCTCGGCACCGCGAGGCTGCTGCGGCAGGTTGGAGGGGTCGAACGGTGCCCTATCATCAAGGTCTGTTGTTTCATCCCAATCCAACACAACTGCACTCCCCTTCTGCAGATGGTACAGAGGCCCATCGTCCGTCACTTCCTCAACCGACTGATAGCGAATCAATTCCGGCGGTCCAACAAGCTGTAACCCTCTCTCCGCCAGCGCCCGCTGAAAAGGCACCCGCCTGGCCAACTGCCTCGTTTTCTCGCAGACGATCATGCGACCGTTCGGACCGAGCACCGCGCGAAGTTGATTCAGCCTCACGCCAAGTCCTGTGCGCTGCTCAAACGATGCTTGCCGGCCTGCATCCCGAGTCCTCATGAAGGTTCTCCAGCTGTCACTTGGGATGCCCGGATCTTGTTCGGCCTGCACCAGCACATGAGTAGCGAGGATCAGATCGTACCGGCCTGGCAACTGCCCTGTCTCTCCGTCCACGCAATCGAAACACACGTTGGCTAATCCCAACTCTCTCGCTTTCTGCTGCGCGGCAGCGATGGATGCCGCCGAACGATCGAGGCCGACGAATTCTCGATCGGGAAATTGGCGGGCATAGAATGTCGTGAGGATGCCCACCCCACAGCCGAAGTCGAGTACGCGCGTAGCATTGCCGATGCGGGTCATCACCCGCACCCCAACCGTGTCGTAGTAGTCGTATCGCTGGCTGTACAGCACAGGAAGAACAGCCGGTTGGGCAGTCAGATCATAGAATGAAATGTCATCGCGGCGATCGCCGCTTCGTTTTCGTTCGGCTTGGGCGAGGAGCTGATTCAGGTCTTCACGGGACAGCCGCTGCTCCTGCCAGGCGAAATACTCACGGTCGGTGGTGAATCGCTTGAGCCCCCACCAAGCCAAATGCTCGTGAAGCGATTGTTGCAGCATGGGATACGCCATTATCGACATTGCATCACGCCTGCTCAAAACGGTTTCCAGCAAGGCCGCAAGGCGTGAGAACCACGAGGCGTACGCGGCGAGGGTACGTTGAGTGGTTCGAGTAACTGAGAACGAAGCTGGGGAGCGTTTTCAGCAGGCGATCACGGTCTTTTGAGCATAATGGCGTCGAAATACGTCTCCGGCACCGGGTGCGGCAACCGCAACTGTCCCGACCCAAACCCGACGTACTTCTCGCACGTCAACTGTTCCAAGCCAATCGGCCCCTTCGCATGCAGGCGCGAGCCGCTGAGGCCGATATCGGGTCCCATGCCATAACTGTCTCCGGCATTGAGCCGCGATGACGCGTTCACGAAGACCGCGCCGGCATCGACCTCGCGTGTGAAGCGCATGGCCGACTCATACCGGGTCGTCGTGATAACGGCAGTCAGGCATGGTCCGTGCTCCGCGATGTGGGCCAGCGCCTCATTCAGCCCTTCCACCATTTTCACGGCCAGGACGGGCCCTTGGAACTGCGTGCGCCAATCGGCATCCGTTGCCGGCACGATCGCGGTATGGCCCGTCATCGCCATCTGCCCCATCAGCGCGATCGTCTTGGGACACCCGCGCACTTCGATCTTGAATTGGTCCAGCAACCGGTTGATCAGTGGAGGCAGAAATTGCCGCCCGATGACCTGTTGTACCAGCAAGGTATCGAGCGAGTTGGCCGCTCCGGACGATTGCACCTTGGAATTGATCACGACGTTCTGGGCCAGGGGAATATCGGTATCGTCATCGACGTAGAGCTGGGTGAGCCCGCCGTCATGACACAACACCGGCATCTTAGCCTGCTCCATGACTGTCTTGCGGAGGCCGCCCCCACCTCGTGGAATAATCGCATCCAGACTCTTCCCCGACCGCATCAACTCAAGGGCGATTTCCTTCTCCGGGCGATCGATCACAATCCATGCGCCAGTGAATACACCGCTCTTTTCCGCCGCTTCACGTAGAGATCGTTCGATCGCCTGGTGCGTCAAACTCCATTCAGACGCTCCACGAAAAACACAGAGATTGCCCGACTTCACGCAGAGCGCAATCGACTCCACGGTCACCAGAGGAGTCAACTCAGAAATGACCCCGATCACCCCGATAGGCACCCGCACCCGCTCGACTTGGAACCCGTCCGGCCGTTCCCATCTGGCGGTCACGGCACCGACCGGATCGGGCAAATCGGCAATCACCCGAACCCGCTCAGCCATCTCTTTAATAGAGTCCGCCGCCATCCGCACACG
>DASUMN010000312.1:0-3877 GCA_036277675.1 Nitrospira sp.
CGGAACGATCCGGGATGTCAGCAATGCCAGGACCGCTTCACCTTCCGGCCAGGCAGCCTCAATGGTGCGCCAGGCTTGACCAATACGCGCGACCTGTTTCCGGTCTGAGTGAACGACCGTTATCGGTTCTCGATCTTTGCCATACACGAGTGTCGGACCGACTGAGACCGGACCTCTAGCCGTCTCCAGTGCCACTGTTTCCTTCTGAACCTTCCAGCGCCATGCCCCTTGTTCCCGGCTGGTCCAGACAGAAACCGTGTTTCGGCCAATTTTCACCAAGATCTCGCCCTTCTCAATGAGAAACGCCGCGCGGCCGGCTACTTGTTTCACCGCGCGACGAACATCTTGAGGGGCTTCGAGCCATTCATCTGTCACACCGATCGAGATGGCACCCGCGACTTGGGCCCGCTCGAAATCGGCATGGAGCGTTCCTGGGACCTCCCATCGTGGCCACCCGCTCTGTCTACGCCATTTCACCGCAAGAGTTGGATCGAGGAACAGCGCTTCTTGGGTGACTTCGCGCGCCAGCCGTTCGCAGAGATGCGTCAGCCGTTTTTCGAAGCCCGGCATGGACGGACGTCCGGAGGGGAACAGATCCTGCGAATATCCGTGCTCAAAAAACTTTTCCCGGCATTCGGCAAACAGTTGCTCCACAAACTCGCGCCGATGCGGTTCTCGCCCCCACTGGTGGAGAATGTCCAAGAAATAGACCAGATCGTTGAGCGTCTCGATCCAACCGACCCCCTTCCAGTTCGAATAGGCTTCACTCTTCATTGACCGACCGAGCATCTCGAACAACCCTAGAGGCAATCCCAGCCGGGAAGACAGCGCTCCATAATCGGCCTGTAAATCTCCGCAGAGATCCTGCACCAGCCGTCGCATGGAGAGACGGAACTCATCGGTCAGACGTGTGAGAAGGTGCGCATCGAGCAGCGGCATCAGGAGTGGCCCAAACAAAGGACGATGACGGAGGACTGTAGCTCAGCAGGGACAAGGCTGCAAGGAAAGAACTGTGGCAGATACGGGAAAAGACAAGAACTGACTCAACCGCAGACCTGCATCGAGCCAGCGGCTGTACGGCGGAATGAGTTACGCGGCCTTGGCGTGTTGCTGCATCGCCGGCGCCAGAGTTACCGGCTCCAGTTGTCGCACGGCAGCAGATCGTTGGCTCGTCCGGTTGCGATCGATGACTGGATCCACAATGTTGCCGCAAGATACGCAGCGCAGACCGCGCATCCACATCGGCAGATAACTTTCTCGGATGTCGAGCAAATGGTCACCGACCATGAGACCGTGGCATCTGGGGCAATTCATAGAAGCCCTCCTGACAATAGTTTGCAACCCGCTCAGTTGATTCCAATCACCATGCCTGGAATCTATCGGTACATAGAGCAATTGGGGTGCCACATACTCCCCTCACACTCTTGCGTGTTTTCGCGGCGAATCGTAGAGTGGCGCCCTGAGATTCTGACGCAATGACAAAAAATGTGACCGGATTGGCCCGATGGGACAAAAATGGGTCGACAAGACGTTCCAGGTATACACACGTAGCTAATGTCACTGAACAGAGCGGAACTTGAACGGGTCCTCGCCGAAATCACCCCGTTGCTTCACGGCGGTTGGATTCAGAAAATTCATCAACCCGTTGTGGACACCCTCATATTCGATGTCCGCACACCGGGACAGACGCATCGGCTGCTGATATCATCACGGCCGAATACGTCCCGATTGCACCTGACGACCCAGCACCTCCCTAACCCGCCAACGCCCCCGGCTTTTTGCCAGTTTCTGAGGGCTCACTTTCAAGGGGCCAAGATTGACGCAATACACCAAGTGCCGAACGACCGGATCGTTGAAATTGCTTTCACCGGCAAGGACGGCACACAGACGCTCGTGTGCGAGCTGACCGGGAAGAAAGCGAATATCCTGGTCCTTAACGCCGAACGGCACGTACTCCGTGACCTAGCCCACCAGCGCGACCGCATCAATCAGCCCTATGCTGCGCCGCCACCTCGCCAACAAGTCCCGCGCGCGACACAGCCCATTCGCTTTACCGGCTCCAGTGGCGCTGAGGCTCCGATATCGGCTGAGGTCGACGCCTATTACCGGGATAAGGAATCGATCCTGACGCTCGACCATGCCAAAGAGGCGCGGCGTCAGGCCCTGAAACGCACCATCAAGAAAGAACAGCGCAGGATTGCAGCCTGGCAGGAGGATTTGTCAAAGGCTGCCACATACCGCGGCTATGCCCGCTATGGAGAATTGCTCAAAGCCAATCTGGGTACGATTCCGAAAGGAGCCGAGCGGATCACCGTCGTCGATTATTTCGACGAGACACTCCCCGACGTCACCATCCCGCTCGATACTGCGAAATCACCTCAAGGGAACATGGATGACTATTTCCGAAAACATCGCAAGTACCTGACAGCCGACAGAGAGCTGACCCCGCGCATTGCACAGGCGGAGCGCGAGCTGTCCCGGTTCAAGGAAGAGCTCTCGGCTCTTGAGCAGGGAACCTGGACTCCGCCGCAACCGGCAACCACCGCCTCCCGCACGACCGTACAGAGCGCGGCGCTGAAGCTAACCCCATCCGGCGATGCCCAACGGCACGGCCCGTTCCGGCGGTTCGTATCGACCGACGGATTGCCGATCTTTGTCGGACGCAACGCACGTGAAAACGATGAGCTGACATTCGGCTTAGCCAAGAGTGACGACCTCTGGCTCCATGCCCGAGGCACACCCGGTTCGCATGTCGTCGTGCGGCTGGGAAAAGGGGCCGAACCTCCGATCGAAACTCTGCGCGACGCCGCAACCCTGGCGTTGCTGTACAGTGATTTAAAGAAGAGCGGCAAAGGCGAGGTCGTCTATACCAGGCGCAAGTGGGTGAAAAAGGCCAAGGGCCAGGCGCCCGGTGCTGTAACCATCACGCAGGAAAAATCGCTGCATGTCAGTCTGGACAAGACCAGGCTGGATACCTTGAAGACCCGCTCAACCGGTGGGTAGCTGTTCGTTTCACACCCTTGCTTGCGTAGCTCGTCTCACCGAGATGGTCAGCCTGTTCAAGGCGTTAGGGGGAGGATGGACTTCTCCCAGTCCTATACCCGCTTCTTGATCGCACGCAGAAATGAAGCTTTTGCTCGCCTTCAACCCGTGCACGGCACTATGATGCCTGGAGAGAGCCCTCTATGTCAGGAAACCAGAACGTCCCACAGACAACTAGTTCGGCTACGATTCTCGTTGTCGATGACGAGCCATCGATTCTCAAGCTGTGCAAAACCATGCTTGAAAGAGCCGGATTTACAGTACTTCAGGCAGACGGCAGCTCGGACGCCCTGAGGATCTGTGCGGAACACAAGGGGCCGATCGATCTTCTGCTCACCGACATCATCCTGCCTCCACCCGGTTTTCAAATCGCCTCCAGTTCAAATCCATTTCCTCATGTGCATGGCCTGGAGCTAGCAGTCCGGGCAGCCACAACCCGTAAGGGCCTCCATGTCATCCTCATGTCGGGAAATCCGGACAAGGACCTGGCGAGCCATGGACTCAAGCGAGGAACGCTGCCATTTCTGGGGAAACCGTTTGAGCAGGAACGATTGATCCATCTGGTTCAAGACGTCCTTGCACAACCTGCTTCCTTGATGGATATCTCAGGACAGGCCAAAGCTGCCAATGACGACGAATGGTTCGGCTGACGCGCCCGAATCAAGTTACGGTCAAAACCAAACTACCCCCCTATACTCCGAATAACGCTCGCAGGATGCTCAAAAAGGCCGTCCGGCAAGGCCGCAGCGAGCGAAGAGGCGAGGCGTACTCTGTTCTGTACGTCGAGTCTCTGAGCGATGCGAGAACGATGCTGGCGGACTTTTTCAGCATCCTG
>DASUMN010000313.1:0-2588 GCA_036277675.1 Nitrospira sp.
CCAGCGCGTAGCCGAACAGGGCCAGTGGTTTCCGCCGTCCCAGATAATCGCTCAGGGCACCAGAAAAGACCTTGACCACCAAGGCAACGGACTCGGCAAGGCCTTCCACGATTCCGACGGCAATGGCGCCGGTGCCGAGCACTGTGACCATAAACAACGGCAGCAGGCTATGGATCATCTCGGACGAGACGTCCATCAAGAGGCTGACGAACCCCAGCGCCCAGACGCCAGGCGGAATCCGGCCCGGACGGTGATCAGAATGGGATGTGATGAAGACGGGCTTCACCGCCGCTGCCCTATTCTACCGATCGGCCCTGTAGAAACAGGCTCTGTTCCAGGGTACGGAAAAATTGCTGGTAGGGCACTGGATCTTCGACCGCACGCAGGTAATATTGGGCGCTGGCGCGCACCACGAGTTGAGTGTCGTTACGCTTGCGGACGGTCGCGGTAAAACGCACAAGATTGTCCCGGTAGTAGAACGGGCCCCATGTGTGGTAGTTACGGTTCAGCACGAGCAGCGCGTCGGGCTGGTAGAGCACATAGCTCAGATCCAAGCCGTAAATTTGCTCATTCTCGACGAATTTCTTTGCTGACACGACACCCAATTCTTCATCCAGCGCCTCCACCTTGAAATCCAAGTCTTGCAAGGTGGCGACGATCGCAGCCAGCATCCGCCGCCGGTCGGTCGTGTCAAATGCCCGCGATTGGGCGGCCCGGAGCTTGACCTGGCTTTCTTCAGAGAGCCAGATTTGTTCACGCGAATCCCATTGGTTGTCGTGCCGCAACTCGTAGGGCGTCGGGCAACCTTGCAACAGTACACAGAGCAGCCCTCCGAACGCGAGCCCCAGGCGGCACTTCATTCCGGCAACCAGCCGATCATACCTCTCGTGAGTCCGCACAGCAGCCCTCGCGCGGATCATTGCTTGCCGACGAATAGTGATCGCTCCAGCGTAGCGAAGAAATTCTGGTAGACCTTGGGGTCTTCGATAGGCTTGTTATTGTAGATGGCGTTGGCACGGATCGTCATCCGGCCTTCGGCTTCAGGTCGCACGGTGACGGTCACCCCCACGACATCATAGTAATTCGGCTCGGCGAACCGTGCGGCTGTGACCAGACCTAGAGGCTCATTGGCCCGCTCGATGATGAAACCCAAGTCCTGCAGAGCGGCAATCACGCCACGCATGGCCGTTTGGCGGTCTTTCACATCGAAAGATCGAGTTTGCACACTCCGAATCTTCAGTTGCGCCTCGGTCGGCGCGAGCAGGTCCACGCTCGGCTGAGGTGCGGCGCAGCCCTGCACGATGATGAGAACGGCGACCGCGACGATTCCCCCGACCGTGCATTGTTTCATCATGGCCTCATCAGAGCGCGAATGGTTCCAGAAAAACGGCTTTCGACAATTTGGCAAAGAAGGTTTGGTACATCACAGGATCGCGCAGCATTTCCATCTTTTGCTGACCCGGCGGGATGTACTGCCTATCGGCTTGGCCATCTCCCTTCCACACGATCCGGTAGAACATGATCCGTACTTCCTGACGCGTGCCCTCCGAATTGACCGGCCGAGCAATGAGCGTCGCCGCAATTTTCTGGTGGAAGTCCACGGGCATCATGAGCTTGCCCATCGACAAGAAAAAAACAAGGAATTTGCTGATGTCCTGACCGTACTCGCGGGCGCTTCGTTCCTTCGTGGCCCGCAAGAAGCCCACCTCCCGCACACTTTCTTCGACCTGAAACCCCAAATCTTGCAGGACGGCAGCCGACGCGGACAGTAGCTCGGCTTCGTCTCTTGTTTCGAACCCTCGGGTTTGCATGGCCCGGTTGGCGGCGCTCTCGGGTTTCAACTGGAACAGCTCGTCCGGTTGTGTAGGAGTAACACAGCCCGCGATCTGAGTCGCAAGAGCCAGGCACCCCGCAGCCATGATCCATAGCCGCATCGCCCAGCCCAAGCCTCGGCTAGAACTGTGTGGCGTTGTAGGCAAAGTCCCGGACCTTCTTGTCTTCGTCATACTTGATGATGATGGTCAGAGTACGTTGCCGCTGCGAACTGGAACTATCGCGTGCGGTGGCACCGAGGATGATGATCCCCGCAAAAGACGACCTGGATGTGTCAACCCGATCAGTGGACACCTTGTCATAGATCCACACCTCGCGGCGTTTCTCGTCCGTCGTCACGATGTTGGGACTGCCGAGCAATTCGGCCACCTGAGAGGCCGCCATGCCGACCTTGACCTCACCCTGCACCTTTCCGACGGTCAACCGGTCTTCCTTGATCTCGGCCTGCCCACCCACACAGCCCGCTGCAGCCACCGCCAGGCAGAAACCTATGGCCATCCACGTCCGTTTCATAAGATTGCCTCCTCGGAGATCATAAACAGTTACTCTTCTCTGGACTTCTGGTAGCAAGGATACGCTTTTATGGCCAACAAATCAGCCGTCGCCATTTCCTTCCTCGTTGTCACCGTAGGCCGAAGGGATCCCATACCGTTTGCACTTCTCCCAGAGTGCCTTACGGGATAATCCCAAAATTTTTGCGGCGGTCGTGCGGCTGCCATCAACTCGTTCCAACAGCGAAACGATATAGTCTTTCT
>DASUMN010000314.1:0-6757 GCA_036277675.1 Nitrospira sp.
TCTTGCCGCGATGGGAAAGGTCGGCGATCCCTACGGCCTGCCGCACGGCGCGATGCTCCGCGGCCACGTCGCCGTAATGGGCCGGGACTTCCCATCCGGCCACTTCTTCAAACGAAGCACCAAGCTGGATGTGCTGGTTCTGGAGCAGAGAGTGTTTCATCGTCGTGAGTCAGAAAGTGTGATTGTCGAACAGTCAAAAGCCCCCAGGTTTGATGAACGTGCGACCTTATGACTTAATGACTTCTTCAACCAGCTCCTTCGCTCGCGCTGACATTTCATTGCGCGTGACTATTTTATCGACGCCGAGTGCTTTGGCGCGGTGCCACGTCTCGACATCTTCATGGTTGGCATAGGCGAGCACCGGAATGGTTCGAAGTTTCGGATCGTTTTTCAGGGTGGTCAGGGCCTGAAATGCGTCGAGGGTCATGTCGTTCATATCCAGCAGTACGGCAGCAGGTGTCGCGGACGAGGTTTTCTCCAGGATGTCCCGCTGGGCTCTCGCTTTCTCCAGTTTGTAGCCCTGGGGGAGCAGGGCGTCACGAACTTTGGTGTAGAAGAAGATGTCGTTGATTCCGACGAGAATAGTTTTGGGCTTCATGTGAAGAAGGTTTAGGCTAAGGTTAAGGTTTAGTTCGCTCGGATTGAGTTCGACTCACCGGGTTCGCAGACCTCGCTAATTAAGTGAGCTGATCAGCCGGCCCAACGATTTTTTGGCGAGGGCATAATTTGGGTTCAGGGTCAGCGCCTGCTTATACGAGTCGATCGCCTCCGTCCAGTTCCCTTTGCGCTCATAGACACGGCCAAGATTCAGATGCGGGAACGCCGGGCTTTCGTAGCGCTTGGCCTTCATCGCCCGTTGGAACCAGGTGATGGCCTCGTCGAGCTCGCCCTTCTCGATCAGGTACGCGCCGATATCGTTATAGGGATTGCCGAAGTCTGGGTCCTGCGAGATGGCCTTGTGGCATTCCTCGATCGCCTCGTCGAGCCGGCCCATGAAACTGTAGGTCCATCCCAAAAAGGTGTAGGCCTCGGCGGTCGGATGCGTCGCCAGCGACCGTTTGTACAAATTGACGGCCTCTTCCAGCTCGCCTTTCATTTGCCGTTCGTAGGCCTGCTGAAAGAGCGTCCAAGCTTCGCGCTTGTCTTCTTCGTGGCCTTCGCCCTGTTCGAGGAAATCCTGTACATCCATTGTTGGATCTTCTCTCTCCATAAGACAGGAAGAGCGGGGATGGTCTCGACTGCGCGTGTCCAACGAGGGCCTTCTGAGGCCGCGCGTTGCGCGAGCAAGGAGACCACCCCGCTATTCCTGCTTCAACTTCTTCTTAATCAGTTCCGCGCCGTAGCGTCCGGACAACAACATCGAACCGAAGGCCGGACCCATTCTCGGCGTGCCGTACACGGCGGCGACGGCCAATCCGATCACGAAACAATTGGGATACACTTCGCCGGTCCGGTCCATCACTTCTTCCTCGGATCGCGAGACCCACATGGCCCCGTTTCCTGGAACCGGTTTATACAGATTGCGTTTGTGAAGCAACTCCACCACGACGGCATCATGGCCGGTGGCATCTACCACGATTTTGCTCTCCAGCGCGATCGGATCGACATGGATCATATCATGGCCGGCCATCTCCGCCGTGGTGTTGTTGACGACGATACCTTCGAGGATCCCGTCTTTCCTCAAGATCAGATCGACCACACGGGTCAGGTTCAGCACCTTTGCGCCCCCGCGATAGGCAGCGGCCACGAGCGCCCCGGTCGCGTGGGGAGGATCGACCATGTACATGCCTTCGCATTCTTTGATTTTTTTGCAGGGCACGCCGATCTCTTCGAGAATCTCATTGGCCGGTTCGCAGATCGTGGCTTTGTTCATCAAATAGCCGCCATGCCAGAAGCCGCCGCCGAGCGCGAGACTCTGTTCGACGACGAGCGTGCGGAAACCCATCTTCGCCAGGTCATGCGCGCAAATGAGCCCGGAGGGCCCGGCGCCCACGATGATCACGTCGCTTTCGATCAGCTGATCGAACTCTTTATAGTACTCCCGCGCGATATGGCGGGTAATGTCTTTTTCTCTTAAGGGGGCCGGTCTGGGCTTCGCCATCGTGGACCTCGTTAGACGTGAATCGTCAATCGTTGTCTGTGCGTCCGAACATCTGAGAATCCCCACGTTTGACGGTTAACCAGTAACGGTTAACGGTAAATCTCCGCTCCGCTTTTTTTGAATTCTTCCGATTTTTCTTTCATCCCGATTTGAATGGCCTGCTGTTCGTTCACCTGCTTGCTCGCTGCATAGTCGCGCACGTCCTGCGTGATCTTCATGGAGCAGAAATGCGGGCCGCACATCGAACAGAAGTGCGACACTTTCGCGGCATTGTCCGGGAGTGTTGCGTCGTGGAACTGTTGCGCGGTGTCCGGGTCGAGCGACAAGTTGAACTGATCCTCCCAGCGGAATTCGAACCGGGCTTTTGAGAGCGCATTGTCACGAATCTGCGCGCCCGGATGCCCCTTGGCCAGGTCCGCGGCATGGGCGGCAATTTTATAGGTGACGACGCCCGCCTTCACATCTTCCCGGTCGGGCAGGCCGAGATGTTCTTTCGGCGTCACGTAGCAGAGCATGGCGCAGCCGTACCAGCCGATCATAGCGGCGCCGATGCCGGAGGTAATGTGATCGTAGCCCGGCGCAATGTCGGTGGTCAGCGGCCCCAATGTATAGAACGGGGCTTCATGGCAGGCCTTCAACTGCTTTTCCATGTTGACTTGGATCATGTGCATGGGGACGTGGCCGGGTCCTTCGATCATCACCTGTACGTCATGGCGCCAGGCGATCTTTGTCAGCTCGCCCAACGTGTCGAGTTCAGCGAATTGCGCCTCGTCGTTGGCGTCGGCGATCGAGCCGGGCCGGAGGCCGTCGCCCAGGCTGAAGGCGACGTCATAGGCCTTCATGATCTCGCAGATTTCCTCAAAATGGGTGTAGGCGAAATTTTCCTGGTGGTGGGCCAGGCACCATTTGGCGTGAATCGATCCGCCGCGGGAGACGATGCCGGTCAGCCGCTTGGCGGTCATGGGCACGTAGGCCAGGCGGACACCGGCATGGATCGTGAAATAATCCACACCTTGCTCGGCCTGTTCGATCAGGGTATCGCGGAAGATGTCCCAGGTCAGGTCCTCGGCTTTTCCGTGGACCTTCTCCAGCGCCTGATAGATCGGCACGGTGCCGATGGGGACAGGCGAGTTGCGGATGATCCACTCCCGTGTCTCGTGGATATTTTTGCCGGTTGAGAGATCCATCACCGTGTCGGCGCCCCAGCGGATCGACCAGATCATTTTCTCGACTTCTTCTTCGATGGAGGAGGCGACGGCGGAGTTGCCGATGTTCGAATTGATCTTCACCAGGAAGTTGCGGCCGATGATCATCGGTTCGCTCTCCGGGTGGTTGATGTTCGAGGGAATGATCGCGCGCCCTCGGGCCACTTCGTCACGCACGAACTCCGGGGTAATCACGGAGGGAATGCCGGCGCCCCAGGAGAATCCCGGATGCTGGGCCGTACCGCCCCCGTGGCCGTTGCGCGAGGCCAGTTCGCGGGCGACTTCACGCGACTGGTTTTCGCGGATGGCGATGAATTCCATTTCCGGCGTGACGATCCCTTTGCGCGCATAGTGCAGCTGGGTCACATTTTTGCCCGACTTCGCCCGCAGGGGGTTACGGATGTGTTGGAATCGGAGCCCCGCGAGTTTCGGATCGGTGGCGCGCATGCGGCCATACATCGACGTGACGGCCGGAAGTTCTTCAACGTCCTGCCGGCTCAGGACCCAGGAGCGCCGCAAGGGGGAAAGTCCCTGGCGCACGTCGATCGTGACGGCGGGGTCGGTAAAGGGGCCTGACGTGTCATAGACCGTCACCGGTTCATTGGGAGTCGGCGCCCCGCCGTTCATCGATTTCGTCGGGGTGAGGGTGATCTCGCGCATGGGGACACGGACGCCCTCGTTGGCGCCGCTGACATAGACTTTGCGTGATGCGGGGAACGGTGTCGTGCTTAACCCGGAGGTCGGAACGCCATCCCCGTTTCCATTGACCGATCCGTTCGCATTGGTGTGGATATCCATACGGAAATCCTTTCTCTAAATGGGCGATCAGCCCTTAGCCATCAGCTGTCAGCCAAGAACTCCTCTGGCGGCGCGTCGCAACAATAAAAAAGCCGCACCCCCCGACCGGAGGTACGGCTGAATCCTCACAGTATCCGCTGTATTCCGGCTTCCCTACGCTGGTATTACCCAGGTCAGGTTGTGAGGGTCGTCCGATCGTTCGGACTCTCAGCCGCGGGGGCTCCCCTAGCTATTGGGGTGAATCATATGCCGTACGACAAAATGAAGTCAACCGGCCATTGGACCTATCGTGTGCCACGCTCTTTCAGATGAGGGGTTTCGGAGTGTAGGGCTTCTTCCCTCAGGTGGTTCATTGAATGTGCGGGAGGGCTATCGTAGAATGAGGCTCCTTTTTCCCATGAGGAACTTGTGACCATCAGTACGACCGTGCCGAGACCGATCGCCGACTACCAGGCGCTGTCAGCGGACGAACTATTTTCACGGACAGCCGCAGCCAAGCAGTTACTTGGCGAACGGGTGATGGTGCTCGGCCATAACTATCAGCGTGATGAAGTGATCCAGCATGCCGACTTTCGCGGTGATTCTCTGCTGCTGGCCAAACTGGCTGCCGCACGGTCGGAGCGGCCGTACATTGTATTCTGCGGCGTGCATTTCATGGCGGAGACGGCGGATATTCTCAGCCGGTCGAATCAAACCGTGATTCTGCCCGACATGGCCGCCGGCTGTTCCATGGCGGACATGGCGGCGATCGAGCAAGTTGATGAATGTTGGGAAGCGCTGGGTCGTGTGATCCCGGTCGAAGAGACTGTCATGCCGGCGGTATATGTGAATTCCGCGGCGGTACTCAAGGCCTTTTGCGGCGAACACGGCGGGATTACCTGTACCTCCTCGAATGCCAAAGCCGTGATTGAGTGGTGTTGGGCCAGGCGTGAGAAGATCCTGTTTTTCCCGGACGAGCATTTGGGCCGCAACACGGCCAATAAGATGGGGATCCCCCGTGACAAAATGATCGTGTGGGACCCCTATCAGCCGAGCGGCGGGAATACGAGAGATGCCATCACACGCGCCAAGCTCATTCTCTGGAAGGGCCATTGCAGCGTGCACCAGATGTTCCAACCGGTGCACGTCGACAATTTCCGCAAACAGTATCCGGAGGGCAAAGTCATCGTTCATCCGGAGTGCCATGAGAATGTCGTGAACAAAGCCGACCTGATCGGCTCGACCGAGTTCATCATCCGCACGGTCACCGCCGCGCCGGCCGGCACGGTCTGGGCGGTCGGGACCGAGTTGAACCTCGTCAATCGCCTCAAGCACGAGCTCACCGACAAGAAAGTGTTTTTCCTCTCCTCGACGGTCTGCCAGTGTGCCACCATGTTTCGGATCGATGCCGCGCACCTCTGCTGGGCCATGGAAAATCTGGCCGACGGCCACGTCGTCAACCATATCGTCGTCCCGGAGGACGATAAACGGTGGGCGAAGGTGGCACTGGACCGGATGATGGCAATCAGCTAGCCCTCGCTGGCAGTTTTGAGTTATAAGTTGTGGGTGTTGACTTAGATCGAGGCACTCACAACTAAAATCTCACAGTTCAAAACTTCATCTCTCTATCTTTCCAATGGATTACAAATCGACGCTCAATTTGCCCAAGACCGACTTCCCGATGAA
The DNA here is from genome assembly GCA_036277675.1 of Nitrospira sp. GTDB lineage: Bacteria > Nitrospirota > Nitrospiria > Nitrospirales > Nitrospiraceae > Nitrospira_D. Next base: position 5,770 of record DASUMN010000314.1, read on the forward strand.
GGCCAATCTGCCGCAGCGGGAGCCGGAGCTGCTGGCTTGGTGGGAGGAACAGAAGCTCTATGAGCAAATCCAGGAGGCGGGCAAAGGGCGGCCTCAGTACGTGCTGCACGACGGTCCTCCCTATGCGAACGGTCGGATCCACATCGGCCATGCGCTGAACAAGACCCTCAAAGACATCATCGTGAAGTCCAAGACGATGGCGGGCCATCACGCGCCGTACGTGCCGGGGTGGGACTGCCACGGTTTGCCGATCGAACACCAAGTCATGAAGGAGCTGGGCGAGAAGAAAAAGGATTTGGACGTGTCGGCGATCCGCAAACTCTGCCGAGACTATGCCGAGAAATACGTGAAGATCCAGCGGGAAGAATTCCAACGGCTCGGCGTGCTGGGCGAATGGCAGAACCCGTATCGCACAATGACACCATCCTATGAAGCCACGATCATCCGCGAGTTCGGATCGTTTGTGGAACGCGGGGGCGTCTACAAGGGCCTGAAGCCGGTGCTCTGGTGTACCCAAGATCAGACGGCGTTGGCTGAAGCTGAGGTGGAGTACGACAACCATACGTCACCGTCCATCTATGTGAGGTTTCCGGTGGTGACGTCCCCCATGGTGCTCAGTCGAACCTTCTCCGGTATTTCGTTTCCAACCGACATCAAATCGGTGTCCGTCGTCATTTGGACGACTACACCGTGGACGCTGCCGGCCAATCAAGCGGTCTGTCTGCATCGCGAGATTGAGTATGCGTTTCTCCAAGTTGGGGATGAGCTGTTGATCGTGGCGGAGAAGCTGATCGAGAGTGTTGCCAAGGCATGTCAGCTTGACGGCTATCGTGTTGTCGGGGTGAAAAAAGGCGGAGAAGGGTTCGAAGGGTTGGAAACACAGCGCCCGCTCTCCACCGGGTTGTCACCCGTTCTGCTCGGCGATTTCGTGACGCTGGACCAGGGTACCGGCTGCGTACACATTGCGCCTGGCCACGGGATGGAGGAC
>DASUMN010000315.1:0-4251 GCA_036277675.1 Nitrospira sp.
AAGACAAACCAATTCAACCTGGCGTTACGCCGATTAAACCAAGCCGAGTTGGCCGCTCGATTGGGGCATGCGGACGATTGTGTCGTGAGCATGCAGTTGACCGATCGACTGTCCGACAGCGGCGTGATCGGGGTGGTTGTGGGGCATCGCGAAGATGACCGATTGATTATAGAAGAATTGTGTGTCAGCTGCCGGGCGATGGGGCGACACCTAGAGGATGCGTTGATCTTACCGGCTATTTTCCGCATGCCTTGTTTCGCCGGTTGTCGTGAAGTGGTCTTCCATGTTGCTCATGGCTCGCGTAACCAGCCGGCCCTCGACTGGCTCGCGCGGATCGCCGACTTGAACGGCAGACCAGCTCCAGGGGGGTGCGCTGTCGATGCTGATCGGCTCAGGCAGTTCCCGCATCCCCAGGGCATCACCTATGTGCAGGACTGAGGAGCCCATGGATCGTCAACGCGTCGAGCATACCGTACGGACAGTGTTGACGGTCGTGTTGAAAGAGCCGCTCAACAGCGCCGACGTGACGCGGCAGAATACAGCGAGCTGGGATTCGCTCAAACATATCGAGATCATGTTTGCGCTTGAAGACGAACTGGAGACCCAGTTCTTGGAGGAGGAACTGGCGGCGCTTGACAGTGTGAAGAAGATTGTCGATGCCGTCTTGTCCAAGCATGCGGCATAGTATGTGTCTCGAAGGATATGCATTCCGGCTGCGCCCGGTTACGGATCAGGACGCGGGATTCGTGGTCGAACTCCGCAACACCCCTGGCTTGAATCAGTATCTGCACGCAGGGGCAACAGGGGTGGAGGAGCAGCTGGCCTGGCAGGCACGGTATTACGATCGCACGGATTCGTATTACTTCATGGTCGAACGGCGCACCAACGAAGTTGCTGAGGGGGTCTTTGGGTTGTACAACGTCGATCGGAACACGGCCACTGCAGAATGGGGAAGCTGGATCCTCCGCCCAGATTCGCTTGCGGCGGTGGAAAGTGTGTATCTCCTCTACCGTATCGCGTTCGAGCAAGTCGGGCTTCAGAGTGTGTATTGCCGGACCGTGGCCGAGAACCGTAAGGTCGTGTCATTTCACGATTCATGTGGGATTACGGCTCGCCGGATCCTCCCTGGGCACTACGAGATCAGGGGGAAGAAATATGATGCGGTCGAGCACCGGCTGGAACTTGCTGTCTGGTCCACTGTTCGGACACGACTAGAACGGTTATCCCAACTGACGGCTCGCAGGATGAACCGTGGTTGAGAAACCGGTACTGCCTGTCGACTATGCGTTCCATCATATCGGTTGTGCCACAACGTCCATTGAGCGTGAGCGTGGCCTGTTCGAGGCTATGGGGTACCAGCAGGAAGGAGAGATGTTCAGTGATCCCTTGCAAGGGATTGCCGGCTGTTTCATCTCAGGACCCGGACCACGGATAGAACTGCTTGAGAATTTGCCGGGGGCCGATACCCTAACGCCTTGGCTCACTGCCGGAGTGAAGTGGTATCACCTTGCCTATGAGGTCGACGATATGAATCGAGCGCTCGACTGGGCGCGTAGTCATGGCGGCAAAGTCATCGTGCAGCCGGTGCCAGCCACGGCGTTCAGAGGACGGCACATCAGTTTCGTGATGTTCCGCAATAAGACCATGTTGGAGTTTATTCACAAATCCGCACCGCTCTGCAATGGCCAGTCAAATGGTGGATGAAGCAATGCATCACGACGAATACGCCAATCTGGAACGGATTTCCAATGTGTCCTTGTACGCAGCCGGGGCAAATACGGCGACTATCAAGTATTCCTTCACGATCGCCGCCCGCTATCTGGCCGGTGAAAACTTGCTGGAAATGGGGCCGGCCGAAGGGGTGATGACCGAGTTGCTCGCCACCACCGACAAGCGGTTGACTTTGGTCGAAGGGTCCAAACTGTTCTGCAATAGCCTTCGCAAGCGGTTTCCTCAGGCACGAGTTGTCCATGCCCTGTTTGAGGATTACCGGCCGGAGGAACAGTTCGATAACATCATCCTGGGCCATGTGCTTGAACACGTGCAGGATCCCGTGGATATCCTCCGGCGCGCCAAGCAATGGCTGAAGCCGAGCCAGGGCAGATTGTTTGCGGCGGTGCCCAACGCCCGCTCTCTCCACCGCCAGGCGGCGGTGATCATGGGCCTGCTCCGGCAGGAGGATGCGCTCAACGAAATGGATATCCAGCACGGGCATCGCCGGGTGTTCAATCCGGAGTCCTATCGCAATGCGTTTTATCAAGCAGGGCTTCAGATTGAAATTTTCGGCGGGTATTGGATGAAGCCTGTGTCCAACAAGCAGATCGAAACCACCTGGACTCCGGAAATGCTGGAGGCATTCATGCAGTTGGGAGAACGGTACCCCGACATAGCTGGAGAGATCTACGTGGTTGCGCGTAACGCCGGGTAGCCCGTTCGTCCCCACGCCGTGAGCTGATGAGCCGGGCGCGGGTGTCATCAGGAGAGTCACAAGGTATGTCGATCGAAGATTGCAAGCTCATCAAGTTTCCCATCGTCCATGATCCTCGGGGAAACTTGTCCTTCATCGAGGGCGGGCGCCACTGGCCCTACGAGATCAAGCGCGTCTACTATCTGTACGACGTTCCTGGCGGTGCCGAGCGCGGCGGCCATGCGCACAAGGCATTGCATCAGTTGATCATCGCCATGTCCGGATCGTTCGACGTCCATCTCGACGATGGCACGTCGAAGAAGACCGTGCACTTGAATCGCAGCTATTACGGCCTGTACGTGTGTCCGATGACCTGGCGGGAGATCGACAATTTCTCATCGGGAGCCGTCTGCATGGTGCTTGCATCGGAGTACTACGACGCACAGGATTACTACAGGGATTACCAGGAGTTCTTGCGAGACGTGTAGAGGATGCTCATTTGATGGTAGTGCCGTTTCTGGATCTGGCCCAATTGCATCGAGCGATACGCTCATCGCTCGATGCAGCCTACAGCCGCGTGCTCGACTCCGGATGGTTCATCATGGGCCCCGAGTTGGAGGCGTTCGAATCGGATTTTGCGCAATATTGTCAGGTCAAACATTGCGTCGGAGTCGGAAACGGGCTAGAGGCGCTCCACCTGCTGTTGCGTGCCTATGGCATTGGACCGGGAGATGAAGTTCTGGTCCCTTCGAACACCTTCGTTGCGACGTGGCTTGCCGTGACGCAATGCGGCGCGACGCCCGTACCTGTCGAGCCGGACAGTCGGACATACAATATGGATCCGGCTCGCTTAAGCGCGGCGGTCACCAGCCGGACCAGGGCTGTCATTCCAGTGCATCTCTACGGACAGATGGCCGACATGGACCCCATTCTGGCGGTGGCGGAACGGCATGGGCTGATCGTGATTGAGGATGCGGCTCAATCCCAAGGAGCCCGATATAAAGGCCGGCGAGCGGGAGCGGTAGGGCATGCGGCTGCCACCAGTTTCTACCCAGGAAAGAACCTCGGTGCGTTAGGCGACGGGGGTGCTGTGTTGACCAACGACAGCGCAATCGCCACAACGGTGAGGCGTCTCCGCAACTACGGATCGGAAGTAAAATACCGACACGACCAGATAGGTTATAACAGCCGTCTTGACGAATTGCAGGCCGCCTTTCTTCGGGCAAAGTTGGCGGTCCTCGACGAATGGAATGCACGGCGAGCGCACGTCGCCGCGCAGTATTCGCGACTCCTGGCAGATGCAGATGTCGAAGTGCCCTATGTGCCGGATTTTACGGAGCCTGTGTGGCATCTCTACGTGATTCGCAGCCGCCACCGCGATGCCCTCAAGGCCGACCTTGATCGCCAGGGTATTTCCACCGTCATCCATTACCCTATCCCTCCTCACCAGCAAGCGTGTTATCGATCGCTGGGTGAGAAGGATCTCCCCGTCGCAACGAGCTTGGCTTCCGAGGTGCTGAGTTTGCCGATGTCTCCGATGCTTGATACGAAGGCGGTCGAGCAGGTCTCACGGGCCATCATCAGTTTCTCAGAATCGAGGTCGGCTGCATGAGATAGGGGAACGAGTGAAGCGGGCGACGACGGAGAGTACGCAGGAGTCTCCTCTCCCTATGTACTGCAGGAAATTCCAGGAACTGTGAACGAGCATGACGGACAAGACCAACGTGTTGGTAGTCGGCGCGCCTCGCAGCGGCACAACGCTCGTGGCCGGACTCTTATCGGCCGGGCCTGACGCCTCGCCGATGCTCCCGGAATGCACCTTCATCACGCAAGCCATCCAACAG
>DASUMN010000316.1:0-5949 GCA_036277675.1 Nitrospira sp.
AGCACGGCGGCGGATGCGGACAGCAACTCGGCTTCGTCTTTTGTTTCGAACCCACGGGTTTGCATGGCCCGGTTGGCAGCGCTCTCGGCTTTCAGCTGGAACAACTCCTCCGGCTGCGTATGCGGCACACAGCCCGTAAACTGGGCCGCAAGCGCGAGGCTGCCAACCGCCAGAAGGCAACCCCTCAACGCCGTGCCAAAGCCTCGGCTAGAACTGCGTGGCGTTGTAGGCAAAGTCCCGGACCTTTTTGTCTTCGTCATACTTGATGATGATGGTCAGCGTGCGCTGCCGCTGCGAACTGGAACTGTCTCGTGCGGCGGCGCCGAGGATGATGATCCCCGCAAAAGACGACCTGGATGTATCAACCCGATCAGTGGACACTTTGTCATAAATCCAGACCTCGCGGCGATTCTCATCCGTCGTCACGATGTTGGGGCTGCCGAGCAGTTCCGCAACCTGGGACGCCGGCATTCCAACTTTGACTTCACCCTGCACTTTCCCGACAGTCAGCCGATCTTCCTTGATCTCAGCCTGCCCGCCTACACACCCCGACACCATTGCCGCGAGACACAAGCCCCACACCATCCATGCTCGTTTCATCGAATATCCCTCCTCCAGGACAAATACACGTTCGACGAGTGCTTCTTAATCACCATACACCCTCTGGAACGAAAATTCATCTGTGAGCCGAAGCATGCGCCGCGAGCCGAAACGATGATCTCTATTCTGTCAGTCCTCTTCGTCCTGGCTCTCACCATAGGCTGAGGGAATCCCATACCGTTTGCACTTCTCCCAGAGTGCCTTACGGGATAATCCCAAAATTTTTGCGGCGGTCGTGCGGCTGCCATCAACTCGTTCCAACAGCGAAACGATATAGTCTTTCTCGAAGACTTCCCGTGCCTCAGCGAGCGTCGTCAACGGCCCATCGGCCTTCCTCTTGCCGCCGGTCAGGCCTTCACTGCAAAAGCCGCACGACTCTTGCGGGACACCCCCGAGATAGGGGCACGATTGGAACCCGCAGAGATCTTCCGGCCGAATCGATTCCCGCTCGTGTCCGAGCGCCACGGCCCGCTCGACCATGTTGACCAACTCACGCACGTTCCCCGGATAGGAATACCGGAGCAACAGTTCGCGGGCCGGCGACGAAAAGCCCTTCAGTTTCTTGTTGAGTTTTCCCGAACAGGCATCGAGCACGTGCTCGGCGATCACCACAATGTCTTCTTGCCGTTCTCTCAGTGGAGGAACGATGACTTGCACGACATTGAGCCGATAATAGAGATCCTCGCGGAACCGGCCTTGCGCGACCTCTTTGCGCAGATCTTTTTGAGTGGCGCACACGAGGCGGACGTCCGCATCGATCGTGTCGTTCCCGCCGACCCGCTCGAACTTCCGCTCCTGCAAAACCCGCAACAGTTTCACCTGAACCACTGGCGACAGTTCTCCGATTTCATCGAGGAACAGGGTGCCCCGATGGGCCAGCTCGAAGCGTCCGCGCCGCTGGCGCAGCGCGCCGGTGAAGGCGCCCTTTTCATGGCCGAACAACTCAGCTTCCAGCAGCGTCTCCGGCAATGCCGCACAGCTGACTTTGATCAGCGGCTGATCCCGCCGCGGGCTGTTCTGATGGACGGCGTTCGCAACCAATTCTTTTCCCGTTCCACTCTCGCCCAAGATCAGCACCGTCGAATCGGTGGCCGCCACCAGCTTGATTTTGTCCAACACTCCGCGCATGCGGCTGTTCGCCCCTAAAATGCCGTTGAAGCTGAACTTGTCCTCCAAGGTCGCTTTGAGATCTTGATTCTCTCGGCGCAAGGTGACGACACGGGCGACCCGTTCGACGACCAGCAGCAGTTCATCCATCTGGAACGGCTTGGTCAGGTAATCCACCGCGCCCAGCTTCATCGCGCCAACCGCGGTTTCCACCGACCCATGCGCCGTAATCACGATCACGTCCGTCTCCGTGGAGTTATCTTTTGCGGCTTTCAGTACAGCCAGTCCGTCGGCTCCTGGCAATCGCAGGTCGGTGATCACCAAATCGAACTTGTGCTTCCAAATCATCTCGATGCCTTCGGTGCCGGACGCCGCCGCGTACACGTCATAGCCGACGGCCTCCAGCGCATCCACCATCGAGAGCCGCATCAGCGGCTCGTCGTCCACGAGGAGAATACTGAGCCCCTTCATAACCCCTTCTCCACCAGCGCTCGCTCACGAGACACCGGCAAACAAATGGTAAACGTCGTGCCCTTACCGACCTCGCTCTCCACCAAGATCTTGCCGCCATGGCGTTCCATGATGCCAAGGTTCACGGAAAGCCCCAGCCCTGTCCCTTCCCCTTCGCCCTTGGTCGTAAAGAACGGATCGAAGACGCGAGGCAGAACCGACGCGGGAATGCCCGACCCCGTATCGCTGACTTCGACCCGGCAAATGCCCTCGGCCACGGACGTCCGGATCGTCAATAGGCCTCCGTGCTTCATCGCTTGCACGGCGTTCAAAATCAGATTCATCAAGACCTGCTCGATCATGTGGCGATCCACCATGACGTGAGGCAGGCCTTGCCCCAAGCGAGTCTCCAAGGTGATGCGATTGGAGGCGAAGAGATGCGTCGTCAATACCAGGACTTGGTCGACAATCCCGTTGATGTCGGCAGGGCTGAACTCCGGCTCATGTTGCTGGGAGAAGTCGAGAAGCTGCCGCACGATCTTCTGCACGCGGCGAACGCCGTGCTCCATGGAGGCCCAGTATTCTTCCTGGCGCGCCGCAGACAACCCGCCCTTCCGCAGATTGTAGAGACAGTTGAGAATGCCGCCGAGCGGGTTGTTGATTTCGTGCGCCACACCGGCGGCCAATTTCCCGACGGACGCCAGTTTTTCGGAGTTGCGGATTTGCTGCTCCATCTGTTTCGTCTCTGTCATATCCCGGGCGATGCCGAGGACACCAAGGATTTCCCCCTCAGCGCCTTGCAGCGGCGACACGCTGACCATGACCGTGCGAATCTCTCCCAGCCGGGTGACCACTTCAACTTCATAGACCTGCTTGGCGCCGATATCCAATGAGTTCTTCAGCCAGCGGCCCCGGTGGCGGCGCGAGAGCAAGGAGAGATATGGTCTCCCCAGGAGATCCCCCTTGCGGTACCCCCAGGCGTCGACTTTGCCGTTGACGTAGGTGAACCGCTGGTCCTGGTCAAGCGTGTAGATGACGTCGTTGGCGTTTTCCAGTAAATTCTCCAGATATTGTTTCGTCCGTTCAATTTCCTCGGTCCGCTCGCGGACTTTCGACTCGAGACCCTCCCGGTACGACTCCAGCTGGCGCTCGAGTTTTTTCCGATCCGTAATGTCCCGGAGTTGCACCATGACCAGCATGCGATCGGCGTCTCCAACCCGAATCAGATCCATTTCAGCTGACGTCTCCGCTCCTCCGGAATGGAACACCGTCAATTCCTGCGTTGGAACTCGCGGGTGACCTGCGCAGGCCTCTCGCAGCCAACCCGCAAACGCGGGGCGGTCCTTGACGGGCACGATGTCGAGCACGCTCCGCCCGATGACGCTTGCTTCCGTATACCCCAGTGCCTGTTCTTCCCGTTTATTGACGGCAACAATCGTCCCTTCGGCATCCACCATAAAGACCGAATCGGCCACCTGATCAAACAGGGCTTTATACCGGGCCTGAGACGCAACCAGCTCTTGTGTGCGCTCCGACACCGCCTGTTCCAGCCCCGAAGTGTAGCGGCGCAGTTCCTGCTCCAATCGGCGCCGCTCCGTCACATCCCGAACAAACGCGCGAGAATGGACCAGTCCGCCGTGCGCCTGGTCAAACAACGCCGTGGCATGGATCTCCACGTCGATCGGACGGCCGTCCTTCGCCAACAGTACCGTGTCCATCGATCCTTGTCCTTGCGCAACTAACCGCTCAAGAAAATGCAGCACCTCCGCTTCATTCCTGCTCGGTACCAGATCCCAGAGTTTCAAGCCCAGCATGTCATCAAAGGTATAGCCGAGCTTGTCGAGACCTGTTTTGTTGACATGCACAAACCGGCCATCGCGGTCCAATTGATAGATCATTTCCGGCGAATGCTCGATCAGGTCGCGGTACCGTTCTTCTAGTCGCCGGACCTCCTCCATCCGCTGCTCGATTTGGCCGAACGAAAGCTGGAGATTACGGGCCATCTGATTGAACGCCTCCGCCAACCGTTCGATTTCATCCCCGGTTTTCAGCTCCAACCGCTGTTCCAATCGGCCGCTCCCGATCTCTCGAACTCCGTCATGCAACAGTCGAATCGGTGTGGCGATTCTCCTGGCCACGACCACGCCTGTTCCACACAGCACCGCGAGCACGATCCCCCCAAACATCATCACTTTGGCCATTAACGCGCCGAGCGGCGCGAAGGTTTCCGCCGGATCTTGGCGCACCACCGTCACCCACGTTTTACCGCCGATGCTCCCCGGCGCGAGACCGTCGGCGAACCGCACCGGCGCGAACCCGATCAAAGCATCTTTACTTCCGTGCGAGTCATCGGTGGCTTCGCCCCATCCTGGCTTCAAGGATCCCAGCAGGCTGACGAATTCTGATGTGATCATATGGGCTTCGGGAGCCAAGACCGGACACATCACCACGCTCCCGTCTGAATGAAACAGCATGGCATGGCCGGTTGTGCCGAGCGCCACTTCAGCGATGGACTGAAACAAGGTGTCGCGGCGCAGCAGAATCGTCACGGCTCCGATCACCCCCTGTTGTTGGTCATCCATAATCGGCGCCGCCACCACCACGACATGGGTTCCGAAGGCCGGTTCGAAGGTCATCTCACCGACATAGGGCTCCCGGCCGCCGCCTTTCACCACCGCCTGCCACCAGGCGGTCTTCCCATACGAATAGTCCACTTGCGGAATGGAACTGACCACCAGCGCCCCTTCGCCGTCCGTCACCAGAATCCCGACGTAATCCGATTTTCGGATTTCATGCCATCGGATCAGATAATTGGTGACGATCCGGTTGACAAAGAGCGGGAACTCGCTGCGTGTATCGCGCTGTCCCCACCGCTGCTGCCAGTCCCTGATGATTTCCAGAATGCTGTTCGCGTCTTTGCCCTCGTAACTGCGGTTAGCTTCTGAGACGGCTGTGCGGAGAAAGGGGGTGGTCGCGAGTTGCTGCGCCTCGTTCATGCCGCGGGTCACATGCATCTCGATGCGGCGGGCAGCCTCGACGGCGGCTTCCTTGAAATTCGCCCCGGTCGCCTCGCGCACGGCGCGGCGTTCTTCCACATAGATGAGGATCAGAAGGAGAGTCAGCGGCAGGAGACCGACCAGCACGATCGCCGCGATGATCTTCCGCTGGAGACTGTACGACCGGCTCCAGAGCGCCATAATTCCACCACGGTGATCCGCTATTCCACCATCCGGCTCAGCTGCGTTTCAAGAGCCGGCCTCCGCTTCCCGGCCAGAGCAGCACCAGCGGGCTGGCGACGAACACGGACGAATACGTACCGAAAATGACGCCCCATAGCAACGCGAGCGAGAAGTCGTGCAGCACTTCTCCTCCTGCCACGGTCAACGGGATCAAAACAAGCACGACCGTCAAACTGGTCACGATGGTGCGGCTCAAGACCTGATTGACCGCGTTATTGATCGTCTCTGCTTCCGTCTCGCGGCGGCGCATTTTCAGATTTTCCCTGATCCGGTCGAATACCACGACGGTGTCGGTCAGGGAATAGCCGGCCAGGGTCAGGAGCGCCGTCACGATCAAGAGCGTGATCTCCTTGTCCAAGATATAGAAGGCGCCGAGCACGGCGAGGACGTCGTGGAACGTCGCCAGCGCGGCCGCGACGCCGAATCGCAGCTCAAACCGCGCCGCGATATACATGATGATGCCGGCGAACGAAATGACGATGGCGATCAGCGCGTCCTCTTGAAGTTTTTTACCGATCGTCGGACCGATCTCGGTGCTGGAATCGACTACGAA
>DASUMN010000317.1:0-13894 GCA_036277675.1 Nitrospira sp.
TCACAACAACCGGAACACGAAAGTTAGAAGAACCGATATGTCGAAGAGATTGTTCTGGTGGGTCCTGCTCAGTCTGCTGCTCGTTCTTATGGACATGGCGACGGTGAAGGCCGTCGAATATGGCGAACTGGTTGAGAAAGATGGGAAGTGGGAGTTCAAAAACACTGAAGACCCTGTCCTCAAACTGATGCACGACAAACATGTCATTACCGATGAAGACTATTTCAAAACCACGGATCGCACCGGAAAAGATTGGATTGAACCAGCCGACGCGGTCCTCAATCGACGGCGAGAGATCGACTGGATTCATTATGAACGGTCCCTGCTCCGGCTACCCGACTGGCTGGATCTCGGATTCGAAAACCGGACTCGATTCGAATCGTACGATCACCCGTGGCGAGCGAGCCAGGCGATCGGAAACGGAGGAACAGACGCCCAGATTGCCTTGCGGTCGCGCGTTCGTATCGGATTAGGCGGTGACGGCCCGGTGCGATTTCTGTTCGAGGGGCAGGATTCGCGCTCTTTTTTGGATAAGGACCGCGGAGATTTTCGGGATACGACCACGGTCAATGAATTCGATGTCTTACAGTTAGTCGGAGCAGTAACCGTGCACAACCTCTTGGGAACCGGGCTCCGTACCGATTTCCACTTCGGACGCATGACCTTGGACCTCGGCAACAGACGGTTGGTTGCGCGAAACGCGTTCCGAAACACCGTCAATTCCTTCGATGGGTTCCATTGGCAACTCTCGCAAGGCAATACGTGGAGAATCCGGGCATTCGCAACGCAACCGGTCGTGCGGGACGACGTGCGGCTCGATCAGCAATATGACAACCTCGTGTTTTGGGGAACCTATCTGGAGAGCAAACATTTTCCCTGGTTCCAGGTGGACGCCTATTACTTTGGCCTGAACGATCAGCGGGTCCCCAACGGGACCGCTCGCCGGACCTATTCGACTGCCGGGGGCCGCTTGTATAAGGACCCCAAACCGGGGGAACTGGATTATGAAATAGAGACCGCTTGGCAAACCGGCCATCGCGGCGTCACCGACCACTTTGCTTATTTTAACCATTTCGAAGCCGGCTATATGTTCAACGTCTCCTGGACGCCTCGGCTCCTGTTTCAATTCGATTATGCCAGTGGCGATCACAAGCCGGGCGACAGTCAAAATGAAGGATTCGACACCCTGTTTGGCGCGCGGCGATGGGAATATGGACCAACCGGCATCTGGGGTCCATTTTCCAGAACCAATCTGATCTCACCGGGCTGGCGCGTATTCCTGCACCCGACACCAAATTGGATTTTGATGGCCAGACATCGCGTCTGGTTCCTCGCCCAGAAGAGAGATTTCTTCGGGAACACCGGCTTGCGAGATACGACCGGAAATGCCGGCACGTCGTTAGGCCATGACATCGAGCTTCAAGCACAATGGGCCGTCACCTCCAACCTGGACTTGGATGTCGGGTATGTCCATTGGTTCAAAGGCTCGTATTTCGACAACCCCACCATCCTCGCGCAAATGCCGGCCGGCGGGGACAAAGATAGTGATTATTTTTATGCGTCAATTCGAGTCCGGATCTAGGAAGGACGAGTCATGAAACAGCGATGTCTTGCCTGGTGTGTGTGTGTCCTGGTCCTGACGATGGTGACACCGGTGTTTGCCGAACAGGTCTTGGTCGCCGTCGCCGCGAATTTCGTGCCGCCGTTTCGTGAAATTGCGATTGAATTCGAAACCGCCACCGGTCACAACGTCAGAGTCGTCGCCGGTTCATCCGGAAATTTCTACTCGCAAATCAAGAACGGCGCCCCGTTTGATGTGTTTTTCTCCGCTGATATGGAACGCCCCAGGCTGTTGGAGGACGAGGGGTTCGGCGTCAAGGATTCCCGCTTCACCTATGCCATCGGCCGCCTCGTGTTGTGGAGTCCGACTCCAGACTTTGTAAAAGGCGAAGAGACCTTGCGCTCCAAGAATTTTAAACGGCTGGCCATCGCAAACCCCAAGACTGCGCCGTACGGCGTTGCGGCGATGCAGGCCATGCAAAAACTGGAACTCTGGGAGAGCTTGCAACCTAAAATGGTCATGGGGGAGAACTTGGGACAGACCATGGGATTCATCGAGTCCGGCAATGCTGACTTAGGCTTCGTGGCCTTGTCTCAGGTCCTAGACCCGAAGATCAAGGGAAAAGGCAGCCGCTGGGATATCCCCGCCAATCTACACGAACCGATTAAACAGGATGTGATTTTACTGAACAAGGGGACGGATAACCCTGCGGCAAAAGCACTCATGGCATTCATGAGCGGCCCGCAAGCGAAGACCATCATTGAGCGATACGGCTATGAGTTGAAGTAACCGGACAACGGGAAGAGAGCACCTATGGGAGCCTTGACGGACCTGGATCTGAGCGCGTTGTGGGTCAGCGTGCGACTGGCGACGGTGACGGTGATTGTCCTGCTCATCGTGGGCACGCCACTCGCCTGGTGGTTAGCCCACACTCGCTCTCGGATTAGACCTGTCATCGAGGCAATGGTCGCACTGCCGATTGTGCTCCCTCCCACTGTTCTGGGATTCTATATTCTTGTTGCCCTGGGACCTTACGGACCCCTTGGCCGCCTTGCAGACTTCTCACTCGCATTCACGTTCACCGGATTGGTGATCGCCTCGGTCTTCTATTCGGTGCCATTTGTGATTCAGCCGCTGCAAAGTGCCTTTGAAGCGGTGGGCACGGCTCCGTTGGAAGCCGCCTGGTCACTCCGCGCGTCACGGTGGGATGCGTTTCTGACGGTCATATCGCCCATCGCACTACGAGGATATATCAGCGCGATTGTGCTCGGCTTCGCCCATACGATGGGAGAGTTTGGGGTCGTCCTCATGGTCGGCGGATCAATCCCCGGAGAAACGCGCGTTCTCTCGACAACCATCTTTGAGCATGTGGAAGTCATGGAATACGCACAAGCACATGCCATCTCCGCCTTCATGCTGGCGTTCTCGTTTCTCGTGTTGTTGGCCGTATACGTGACAAACCGTCGATTTCCCATACATGTCTCATGAGCCGTTTGCTGGCACGCTTTGATGTGCGATTTCCGACCTTTCATCTAAACGTCGATTTAGATGTTCCCGTGTCGGGGATTACCGCTATCTTCGGGCCGTCCGGGTCTGGAAAGACGACGCTCTTGAGATGTCTGGCGGGACTTGAGCGGGCTCCAAATGGCTTCATGCAGTTCGGCAATGATGTCTGGCAGGACGAAAAAATGGGATCGTGCCTGCCGCTCTATAAACGCCCGATCGGGTATGTCTTTCAGGAACCTCGCTTGTTCCCCCATTACAACGTGCGCGCGAATCTTCTGTATGGATACCACCGCATTTCTTCCGGAGAACGCCGCATTGCTATCGAGCAGGTCGTCGAGATTCTTGGCATCGGTCATCTTCTTGAACGCCACATTCATAAACTCTCTGGCGGCGAGCAACAGCGTGTGGCGATCGGCCGCGCGCTTCTGACCAGTCCGAAGCTGCTTCTTCTGGATGAGCCTCTCGCCTCGCTCGATATTCAGCGCAAGCAAGAGCTGCTCCCCTTCATACTCCGGCTTCGTCAGGATCTGGCCATCCCGGTCATCTACGTCAGCCATGCCATCAGCGAGATCCTCCAACTCTCAGACCGCGTCGCCCTCTTGAAAGATGGTACGCTCGCGGGAGTCGGGTCGCTCAGTGAAGTGTTGACGTCTTTGAAATTTCGCGGGGGTTTTGGATCACACCGAGTCGGCGCAATCTTAGATGCCCATGTGGCAAGGCATGAACCACAGTACGGCCTCACCCAGCTTGAATTCTCAGGCCAACACCTGTTTGTCCCGCTCCACCCGTCGGCCATCGGACAATCGGTGCGTGTGCATATCCTGTCCAGCGATGTCAGTCTCGCCATCGGCAAATCGAACGCCCCGACCAGTGTGCTGAATGTTCTAGCAGCGACGGTTCAGGAGATCCGCGAGATCGACCACTCTTCAGTGGAGATCCTCCTGGATATCGGGGCGCCGCTGGTCGCCGGCATCACTCGTAAATCGCTCGTGCTCTTGGGGCTCAAACCGGGGGACCGGGTCTTCGCCCATATCAAGACCGTGGCGCTCAATGAGGAGATCACGGACTAGATGACAGTCTCCCCAATTTCTGTGGATATCTCTGTGTACAACAACCGTTCTGCTGCACGAAGCGCTGCAATAATGACATTGCCGACCAGCTTGCCCAGTTTTTGGTCATAGAACACCTACCCCTGACTCCCCCAATATCTTGTGGTATTTACATCGGTTGAAGGTGAAAACCTTCAACCCTGGATGAGAACGCTACTTGCGCTTGAATTAACCATCATGAAATTTGGAATCGCGCTCCAGGCTTGCGAGTTATGCACAGGCCCCTCGCCTTTTTCATTAAAATCACGAGAAATCCCGCTTGACAGCGGAACAAAAATGATGTAACCATTGGTTACATCATGAAATCGATAGATCTGAAGCGCATTCGAGAAGGATTAGGACTCACGCAGCAACAGCTTGCGGACGCCCTCCAGACCACCCGTGTCACAGTCGCTCGATACGAATCCGGCATGAGACGAATTCCCGGGATCGTTCCCGTGGTGCTGGAGCAATTGCAGCACAAGGCCACCATCCCGATGGCCGGAACAGTCGCGGCCGGCTCTCCCATCGATCCGATTCCGCAATCGGAACTGGTCGAAATTCCTCCCAGCATGCTGAAGGGCGGCGAGACCTTTGCCCTGCGCGTGAAGGGAGAATCCATGAAAGACGACGGCATTCTCCCCGGCGACCTCGTGGTCGTGCGAAAGCAGGAGACGGCGAGAAACGGACAAACCGTCGTGGCGCTCGTGAATCGGGAAGCCACGATCAAGGCCTACTTCAAGAAAGACCGGCACATTGAGCTGCATCCGGCCAATGCGGCCATGCAACCCCTTATCGTGCAGCCATCGGATGAGTTCCACATCGAAGGCGTGCTGATCGGCGTGATCAGGCATTGTCCACTCTAACTAGGAGGTTGAGATGACGACTATGCAGCACCCACTGACTCTCGCACATAACCGGTTGATGGATTTGGAACGGGTTGTGGAGATGCTGAACGAGCAACTCCATGGCTTGCAGAAAGAATTACACCAGGCCAAGAGTTGGTCGGCTGCGGGGCAACTGCGGAACAATGTCCTCAGTCTTCGGCGCAATCGTCTCTTCATGTCGGCGATCTGCAACCAGCGCATCCGCCCGAATACCAAGGAGGTGGCTCATGGTGCTGCAAGAACTTCGCGTTGAATCGGCAGTCGCCGGCCCCTGTTCTGATTGCGGACTGTTTGTCGAGCGGCGGGCGGAATCGATCGACGGATTTACCCACTCGACCGTTCAACTCTGCGCGGCCTGTTGGAATGCCTATCGGCAACGGCAGGTCTTCGCCGGGGGCTGTTGCGGCTGAGGGAACGAACGGTCTCCTCTTCCAATCGTCCCGTCAATGCGCTACAGTCACGATCACGCCCCCGTAGCTCAGTTGGATAGAGCAGCGGTTTCCTAAACCGCGGGTCGTACGTTCAATTCGTATCGGGGGCACCATACCAACCTTCGGTTGACCCGCGCGCCATTCATCGTTTTATCGTGACCATGGCGCGCGGATAAACACCACCAGTGCCTTCCCATTTCAATACTGCACTTCGTGCGTGCCAGCGGCTCACCAGGCGAAGACTTTCTTCATTGTGGGCGCCGGATACACACCACCAATCTCTCCATTGCCATCAAGACTCAGTAGACCGAGCCGGCGGCTGGTCTTGGAGGAGCGACTGCACCGTCTCCCCGACTAATGCGCGTTCCACCACCTTATCGCGGTGGCGCAAGAGAGCCGACACCGGATCGCTGGGATCAAGGTGGGGCAGCACCCACGGTGGGGCTCCATTGCGAACCGAATTCAACACCTCCTTCACGGAGATTAGGTCCGGCGCCTTAATGAGACTCAGCCCTCCCGGCTCCTGCAGGCGACTGACAAACCCGTATTCGACAAGCCGTTGCGCCTCTTCCTCCACCAGAGGCAAGGGTATATTCAGCTCCCTCGACAATTCTGGCAGCCTCAGCGGTCGATCGCCCTTGAGGTAGTGATGTCCTAGGACTCGTAAGACTTTCAGGGCCAGTTGTTCACGGAAAACATGGGTGCCCTGGTCCCACAGCAGGCGTGACCAAAAGGCCGTGGGATATTGGTGAAAAAATGACACCTGCGCCCCGATCAGCACGATCATCCATCCGGTATAAAGCCACAGCAGGAACACCATGAGAACGGCGAAACTCGAATAGATGGCACTGTAATTGGCGGAAGCCGCCACGAATTTCGCAAAGACTTCTTCCGCGATGATCCAGACAACAGCCGCCGAGACGCCCCCGACCGCTGCTGAGCGCATGTGGACATGGGTATTCGGGATCGTCTTGTAGAGAAACGTGAAGGCGATACAGAACATCACGAAAGGCACCATGTCGCCGCTCCGCACCAGCAACGTGCCAACCGGCTCCATTTCCACGAGACGTTGGACCAGGGTATGGCTTTGGAGTGACGCCAGCAGGCCAACGGCGCTCACGATGAGAACCGGCCCCACGAGCACGGCGCTCAAGTAGTCGGCAAACTTTCGTTCCCAGGTGCGTCCCTGTTTAATCTGCCAGATCGCATTCAAGGCCCGCTCGATCTTGTCGATCAGCGAATAGGTCGCATAGAACAGGCCGGCAATCCCCAATACCCCCAGCACGCCGATATTAATGTTGTCGACAAACCCCACAATGGTGGACGTGATCTCCTTGCTCCTTGGTCCCAACGGTTCCAGGGTCTGGTCGAGTACAGGTTCAATGATATGGTGAACATCGAACGCCTTGAGTACTGAGAACATCACGGCAATAAATGGGACCAATGACAGTAAGGTGGTGAAGACCAACCCGGCCGCCCGCACATCAAGCAAGCGATGGCGGAACTCCATGCTGACGGCCGTGACCAACCGGAGCGCTTGCGTGCCCAACCGTTGGAACCATGACATAGTCGCGAGATCCCTGTGCCAGAGGTCCTGCTCGCAAACTGAAACGTGCGTGTGGAGCCGACTATTGATCCTGCTGCTCCGAGCAGGACGTTCTCATCGCTTCGGCACAACAACAGGTGCGCCGGAAATTAGATGTGGTCAAGATACCATCATGGGAAGGTTTTCCCAAGGGCAGGAAAAGCAAGGCGTCCTAAACCAGGGGCATACGTTCAATTCGTATCGGGGGCAGCAAACCAACTTTCTGTTGCGCGCGGATAAACCCTACCAGGGTCTCCGTCTTCTTGATAACGCACTTCGTGCGTACCGCCGCCTCATCGGCGCTAGCCATCACGCATGACCGAACACCTGCCGCCCCACCAAGAGCCCTCCAGCACAACACCACCCACTGTGCCACCGCACGGTATGGTCGTTACTGAGGACTGCGCGGCTGGATCATGTCAGGCCGCATGCCTCAAGAAGGTCTCTGCCCCAAGATGGACTTCGTCATCCTGATAGTCCGGCTCAGCACTCACGCCAACCAACACCTTCGCCTTTACCGGATGAGACTTAGAATTCTCCGTGATCACGGAGTCGTGGACATGCCCGCAATTCATACACCGAAAGCTGGTCGCCCACATATGTCCATAGGAACCGTCATAATCGAACAGGTGAGCTTCCACCATGAGTCCCTGGCAACGTAAGCAAGTCATGAGCAACCTCCTTGGTTTAGGCTGTTTCTCGCTTGAAATAAGCCTAGCCCACGCCATAGCCTACGCCAGATCCAAAGGTAGTACCTCGGAAGTAGGATCCTGAACCGCCGTACAGAGACCGCCAATACCGCATATCTGCCAGGAATCCTGTGGATATCGGCACCTGCCCTATGGTGCTCTGATTGACTCGCCCTTTTAGGCACGCTAGGATTCCCCATGCGCCGAATAGCGATCTTACTTGTACTGTTGTTGCTCGTCCTTACCTTTAATGCGTACGCCTGCATCCTTCCCATCCCACAACCGCCCGCGATGGACTGCCCCTCTGAAACAGAGGAGCCTATACGCGGGACCTGCGATGCGTTCCTCGAACTCGGTCCTCATTCACAAGCGTCTTCCAACAATGCGCTAATCACATTCCATCATACATGCGCGTTATCCGTTCCCCTTCTTCCCGATATCTTTGTTCCAATCGTCCAAATCACTGAACCGCCGCGCCGCGCTGACACCCCTATCCACCTTTCAATTCCCATTACGGTCTTGCGGATTTGATCCCTCCCTCAGTCCTGGTCTTACTTGCTGCCACAGGACGTTTTCATCGCGTCTCTATCATTCCGGTTCATGTCATTGGCTCGGACCACGCATGATGCAAGGAGGATGTATGACGGACATCGACAGAAGAACGTTTGTGACTACGGGTGCCGCGCTCCTGACAACCGGCGCTTCATTGATGCTGCTGCAGGAAGCAACTGCCGCGACACGCGAGGCGGCGAATCATCCACTGCGAGAAGCTGATGCGCTCTCACCGCCATCACACCTTCACGCGTCAGTGGAGACCCTCGCCATGGAAGGACACACCATGGGTGAGGACATGAAACACTGCATTCAACTCTGCCAGGACTGTCACGCGCTCTGCACTCAGGTGATTGGACATTGTGTGAAGCTCGGCGGGCGTCATGCAGCCTCGGACCACATCCGCCTCTTGATGGACTGCGCGCAATTGTGCGCAAGTACTGCCGATTTTATGGCCCGAGAATCGACCCTGCACGAACGCCTGTGTGGCCTCTGTGCCGAGCTCTGCCACCTGTGCGCGGAGAGCTGCCAGCAAGCAGCCGGGGATGATCAGCTGATCAAGCAATGTGTGGAGCTGTGCCGACGCTGTGCGGGATCCTGTGAAGGGATGTCGTCGAAGCGGGCTGCCTAGCCCTTCCGTTCCTCAGTACGCTGAGAACAATCTGTTGGCTTGGCCGCCTCTGGTGGCGGCCAAGCTATCCATATCGAACAGCACCGGTATCCTGCCTGATGAGATCCTCACGAGGCCTGAACTATGCGCGTCAGGGCTTCCCTCCGACCGTCACACTAAGCGTGCCTTCACTCATCGTCTGCACATGCAGTGCGTTGACATCCGCGAACACGTTGATCCCCTGCACCGACGCCACAGTGCCGTGCATGGAGACTGTGGGGCTTAACGGGCGATTCAGTGCCGACGTGAGAAGGCCCTTGATACGGTCCGTCTCCGGTGTCACCCCAAATACTGCTTGCTCTGCAACCAGCGCTCGGAATGAGGCGCTATGGAGCCAGCTGGCAACCTCCAGCAAACGTTTTTCTGTGGCAGAATCCCAGTAGAGATCTCCGATAAAGACAGACTGGGTCAATACATTCATCCCAGGCTTCCCTATCATATACACATGGCCATAGGCATCCCCGTTGAAATCAATCCGCAAGAGAATCTGATTGCCGCCATGGCCGGAGATCGTCGCATTGGTAATTCTCACAACGTCTCCCTTGACCTGAAACAGTTTCCCTTTGAGGCGGGTCGCAAGAGCCTGGGACAGTGAGACATAGTCCAATTGAACATCCGCTGCGACACGGAATCCGGGAGCAACGGGCTGTGGGTCAAGCGGCGGAAGTGTCGCCCCAGCCGCCGCAGGCTCAGAACCGAGGATGACAACGGGATTCGCCCCGACTTGAATCTCGCCTTCGACGACCGGCCCGCCCTTCAATACACCGCTCTGCCCAACCATGTCGGGATTGAGTTGAAGCCACATGTCTTGGTCAAGCTTAATGGGAGCCCGTAGCGCGTTCCACACATGTTCCACCTGGGATTTGACGGTCAGGGTGTTGATCGGGGCCACCGCGCGTGTGAGTCCTAGACGCACACTGTCCGCCACTCGATATTTGACTTCTTGAGTCGGATCCACATCGGCGGGACGTATCAGGCAAGGATCAATCGTGTTCATTGCCACACCAACGACCGACGCCGACACATTGTAATTCGGAGCGATCCCCAGGGCGATACTTCCATTCAGGGTCGCTCGACGCGGCCATTCACTACCCTCCCCGCAATGGACCGGCAGACCAGCCGTATGCACCGATGGCTGCACTTCGGCCTTATACCGGACTCCTGCACTTACGGCGACGCTCGACCCGGTCGGCGTCATACCTTTCCACCAATCGCGAAGACTCCTCTCCGACTCAGCGCTATTGCCGTAGGCGGCCCCGGAAGGGTTTATCGCAAACTCCTCCCGTTCTGCATAGTACTTGTAGTCCATGCCTTTGGGACTTTTGATGTGCGATCCCCAATGATCGAACTTCTTCGGGATCACACTTTCATCGTTGGCATGGTGAAGCATGGCCGACAAATCCAGAGAAATGGGAACACTGATCATGGACTTTGCAAGCGGAGCTACAGGGGGCCGTCCGACTTGCAACGGCTCCGGTTCTGGTGGACGAACGACGTTTTCACTGAATACACTACAGCCCGATAACAACACGACGGACAAGATAACAAGCACACCATACCCTGATTTAGAAGACATCGTCCCCCCCCTTGGCTCATTGGTCAATGTGAGGTACTCCTCACACACAGTCCACACTCTGGAAATGTCCTTCGAAGGATGCCGTTTCAGAGAGGTACCAGGATACCAGAATTAAGCGACCGCTTCCTACCCACCGATTTATTGTCCATCCGAGATCACTTCCGCATCGTCCCCCCACCCTCGGCTTGCACCACCGCTCTACCGCCCCCCGCTAAAATACGTTGTTTCCTTGCCCGGTTCGAGCCTCTCGGTTAGACTTTCGCCACATCACCATGGCACGGACACGCTCAGCAGAACACTCTCGCCACTCACCGAAAAAGATCTCCGTCGAGGATATCGCCAACGGAACGGCACGGCTTCAGGAAGTGCTCACAGCAATCAATGATTTCAGCCAAGAGGGGTTCCCCTATCGGGATGCCGCGAGGACCAAAGCCGAATTGCAGCTTCGCGAATGTGTGAAACAGATCTTCGGCGAACGCTCTCAAGAATTTCACACCTATCAGCACTGCACACTGCGCACGTCGAACGGCGCGGAGACGGCTCAGAGTATTACCTCAGTCAAACGCCTGTTGCTCATCCTGGAAGAAAAAAAGCTGGAACTGCAGGGGCTCAAGCCTCCCCCGTCCATGCCTGTATCCCCGGGAACCGGCAAGGTCAGCCCCGTGAGCACCGCACAGATGCGGCTGGTTCCTCCGGCATCATCAACAACAATGGCCCCCCAGCCTGCGCACGCCACGGTTCCCACATCCGTCTCGGTGACGATGGCGACCTCTCTTCCTCCAATTCCTCCAATTCCCGCAGCCGCAGCCAGTCCGCCACCAACTCCTGTATCAGATCCTCCCATACCTCCGATCTCGACACAGTCGATTCCTAAAATGCCGGTCCAGCCAGCCGCAACCGGCCAATTCCCCAAACCTCAAGCTCCGCAACCACCACCCTCTGCCCCAGCATCAGAGCCGGTAGCCACCATCCCTCCAGCCCCGCCAATTGCACCTTCATTATCGATCCTAACGCCGCCGCCGGTTTCTTCCCCTGCCTCCTCCGTTGCCGTCTATCATGAGACCATGGCCGCACCAACACAGCAGATCGTTCCTGAGCCGGTTCCCCGTTTATCCCAGTCATCAACTCAGCCTGTAGCCATCCAGACCGCGCAGCATGGTTCTGTCGCTCAGCCCCTCTCCGAGCCGGAGACGCGGCACCTGATTCGCAAGGTCTGCCTCCGACTTCATGCCGTGGCACGCCAGTTACGTCTCAGAACGAACTCGCGCCCGACGATCGAAATTGAAGACGACCAGGATTTGGTCGATCTCTTACGCGCTCTCTTACGGCTGGAATTCGACGAGGTCGGAACCGATGAATGGACACCGCCCTATTCAAGCGGCACACCAAAGACGACGCTGTTGCTCAGCAGCGAGCGGATCGCCATCGTCGCAAAAAAGACTCGGCCCGGCCTCACCGACAAGGAACTCGCCGAACAAGTGGCAGCGGATTCAGGCTACTATTCAGCCCACAACAAATGCACCACTCTCTTTTGCTTCGTCTACGATCCGGAAGGCCGTATCGGCAGCCCCAAGCGTCTAGAAAAGGATGTCACCAACGTCAGCGACCGCTACACGGTCGAAATTCTTGTCGCACCAAAGTGAGCATGATGCAAAAACCCAAACTCAGACAAGTTCCTCCGTCCAAAACACTCCCAACTCCGAAGGCCAAAGTCCCGTTGACAGCGGCTACACAGGTTGGCTATAGTGGCTCCATAGCGGCTCCGGCAAAAGTGTCCTATCAGATTCATTTGCCTGAGCCAGGAGTCACCCCGATGTCGGATCGGGCTTATATCCTGATCAATGTACAACCGGGGCAGACTTCATCCGTTGTGAAAGCGCTGTCCAACATCAAGGAGATCCTGACGATCGATCCTTGCTGGGGGAAGCCGGACATCATCACCGTGGTGGAAGTATCGGATCAGGACGCACTGACTCAACTGGTTCTGAGCCGTATCCACAATATTGAAGGTGTCACGCAGACGGATACCCACTTGGTGTACAAACTAGCGGAGAGTCCAACAAGATGACCACACGGAGGTGCACGATGATGCGACGGACCGGTTGGGCCCTAGTCACCGCAGTGTTCCTCATGGGATTCGGCAGCGCGGCACAGGCCGTGGAACCCGATGTTGTGCAAGTTCAGCTCGCAGCCCCCGCTGACAAAGTAAAAGAAGCCATCACGGAAGTGTTGACCAACTCTGGTTACACAGAGGTCGTGTGGAAAGATGACTCCACGGTGACGACCAACTATCGGGATGAAACCGAGGGCATTCAATTTCTGTATGATTGTTGCTGGGGTGTGATCAAGAATCGCGTCGAAGCCACGGTAACCCCGAAGGCTGATCAGACGACCGATCTTCGTCTCCAGGTGATGTCAGAGGGCAAGCGCACCATATGGGAGAGTTTCGCTCCTGTGCAAACTCCGGCTCCGGAGAGCGCGAACAACCAAGTGCGACTCATCAAGAACAAACTTAAAATCCTCAATCACCCTTACACAACGCAATCATTTTTCTCAATGCGCTGAGACCATTCCCTTTGAAGCGTAATACCCTAGTTCCACACATGTGGGGCTAGGGTATTTCTTTATCTGCTCCTTCCCCCTCTTCTCCTAGATCCAGTCCAAACCGCTCCGCCATACGATAGAGCGTTCGCCTATCGATCCCGAGAATTTTTGCCGCCTTGACTTTGTTTCCCTTTGTCTCCTTGAGCACCAGGATCAAGTGCCGCTTCTCAACTTCCTCAAGCGTCAAGCTCGCATCACTGGCCAAACCACCATGAGAGAATCTTCCCTTTGCACCATCCACCGACTCTTGCCGAATCGATTCCGGCAAATCGTCCGGGGTCAACAAGGGCCCATGGCTCAGCGAGACAGCCCGTTCGATCGCATTCTCCAGTTCACGCACATTGCCGGGCCATCGATACTGTGTCAGCAACGCCATGGTCTCCGGCAACACGCCTCGGACCGTTGGGGTTGCCCCCGTCGCACACTTCTGGAGAAAGTGATGCACGAGCATCGGAATGTCTTCCCGGCGTTCCGCCAGCGACGGCAAGGTGATCGGCACAACTTTCAGCCGATAAAACAAATCGTCGCGAAACCTCCCTTCTTTGACGAGCATCTCCAGGTCTCGATTCGTCGCGGCAATGATCCGCACGTCAACCTTCACGGAACCCGTCCCACCGACGCGGCGCACCTCTTGATCCTGCATCACGCGCAGGAGTTTCACTTGCAGCGCCGCCCCCAATTCGCCGATTTCATCAAGAAACAGGGAGCCGCCGTTGGCGGCTTCAAAGAGGCCGGCTTTTGTTCC
>DASUMN010000318.1:0-24236 GCA_036277675.1 Nitrospira sp.
GATAGATTTTCGCCGAGATAAGGTCGGGATTTCGGCGCGTGTGGAAGCGATCGAGTATGATCCCAACCGGTCAGCCCGCATTGCGCTGCTGAAGTACAAAGACGGGGAGAAGCGGTACATCCTTGCTCCGGTCGGATTGACAGTCAACGATGAGGTGCAATCGGGGCCTCAGTCCGAAATCAGGCCTGGCAATGCGCTGCCGCTTGCGAGCATGCCGTTGGGGACGACCATCCACAATATCGAGCTGAAGCTCGGTAAGGGCGGGCAACTGATTCGGAGCGCCGGTGGCTCTGCTCAGGTCATGGGCCGTGATGGCGATTATGTTCAGGTGCGGCTGAAGTCCGGTGAGATGCGACGGATCTTGGGAACTTGTATGGCGACGGTTGGGCAGGTCGGCAACCTGGATCACGAAAACATTACCGTTGGAAAGGCCGGGCGGGTCCGTTGGATGGGAAAGCGTCCGCATGTCCGCGGTGTCGTCATGAATCCGGTCGATCACCCGCATGGTGGCGGTGAAGGGAAATCTGGTCAGGGGAATCCGCATCCTGTGTCGCCATGGGGATTGCCGACGAAGGGATATAAGACCCGGCAAAACAAGAAGACCGACAAGTTCATCATCGCTCGACGGAAGTCAGGAGTGCGCAATGCCTAGATCGATTAGTAAGGGCGCGTTTATCGACGGCCATCTCCTCAAGAAAGTTGAGCAGATGAATCAGGTGAAAGATCGGAAGTTGATTAAGACGTGGTCGCGCCGCTCGACGGTCGTTCCTGACATGATCGGGCATACATTTGCTGTGCATAACGGGAAGAAATTCATTCCCGTATTCGTGACGGAAAACATGGTCGGCCACAAACTTGGCGAGTTCGCGCCGACCCGATTTTTCAAGGGGCACGGCCAAGCCAGGACAGAAAAGGCCGTTGCGCTTAAATAGGAGATCAGAGTCGTCGGTGCCGGAGTGCTCGCTTCAATGACCGGTGGCCGATGGCGGGATTGTGACGATGACGGAAGCTCATGCCATACTTCGATTTGTGCGAGTGGCGCCTCGTAAGGCCAAGCCGGTGATCGATATGATTCGCGGGCAGCAGGTGCCGGCGGCATTAGCGATGCTGAAGCACACCCCCAGGCACGCGGCCCGTGTAGTGGAGAAAATCCTTCGCTCGGCTGTGGCCAATGCTGAGCAAAAGGAGATGGGCGACAGTGAGTCGATGGTGGTGTCGAAGGCTTTCGTCAACTGTGGCCCAACGTATCGGCGTGCTCGTCCACGGTCCATGGGCCGTGCGAATGCGATCCAGAAACGGACCAGCCATATCACGGTTGTGGTCACGGCGCCGACGAGTCAAGAGAAGAGAAAATAGAGGCACATTCACGGGGATCGCTTACTAGAGGCGGATATCACATGGGTCAGAAGACACATCCGATTGGGTACAGACTGGGATACAACTATACCTGGAGTTCGCGCTGGTATGCCGGCAAGGACTATGCGAAGTTGCTCCACCAGGACGTGAAGATCAGAAAAGTGGTGAAGGCTAAGCTGTACCACGCTGGCGTGGCGAAGGTGGAAATCGAACGCTCTGGCGATCAAACGCGAGTGATCATCCACACGGCACGCCCCGGGATCATTATCGGCCGCAAGGGAGCCGAGGTGGACAAGCTCAAGGCGGACCTTGAAAAGCAATACGGCGGCCAGGTGTATATCACGGTCAAGGAGATCAAGAAGCCCGAGCTGGATGCCCAGCTGGTGAGCGAAAATGTCGCGACGCAGTTGGAAAAGAGGGTGGCATTCAGGCGGGCGATGAAGCGCAGCGTGCAGTCGGCGCTCAGGTTGGGTGCGCAAGGGATTAAGATCATGGTCGCGGGTCGCTTGGGAGGCGCGGAGATCGCGAGAACCGAATGGTATCGCGAAGGTCGTGTGCCGTTGCACACGCTTCGGGCTGAGATCGATTACGGTTTTGCCGAAGCGCACACCACGATGGGCCAGATCGGTGTGAAGACGTGGATCTATAAGGGAGAGCTGCTCCCGATTCAGCCATTGAAGTCAGAGTCGGTTCTGGAGAGGCGGTTCGGGTAAGGAGATGCTGTTGTGTTAGCGCCGAAGAAAGTTAAATTCAGAAAAATGCAAAAGGGCCGGATGACCGGCAAGGCGTATCGTGGCGGGCAGATCACGCTGGGGGAATTCGGATTGAAGGCGTTGGAGCCCGGGTGGGTCACCAGCCGTCAGATCGAAGCGGCGCGCATTGCAATCACACGGTATGTGAAGCGGGGCGGCCAGGTGTGGACCCGTATTTTCCCGGACAAGCCGATTACGAAAAAGCCGGCGGAAACTCGAATGGGTAAAGGGAAGGGCAACCCGGAATACTGGGTGGCTGTCGTGAAGCCCGGGCGGATTTTATATGAGATGGATGGAGTCACGCCGGATGTGGCGCGGGAGGCGTTTCGTTTGGCGTCTCACAAGCTGCCGGTTGCAACCAAGCTGGTTATTCGGGGAGAGTTTTCGTAGAGGATGGGTGCGCGCTGAGAGGCAAGAGACATGGCATTGGATCTCAAAGAACTGCGACAATTGACTGGGGCTGAGCTGGCGGACAAGGAAAAGCAACTCGTGCAGGAGCTGTTCAATCTTCGCTTTCAGTTCGGTTCCGGCCGTCTTGAGAATCCCATGCAGATTCGAAAGACGAAACGCGATATCGCCAGGGTAAAAACAGTGATGTCGGAAGTGTCTAGGCAAGCGGCGAAAGCCGGAGGATCGTGATCGTGGCGGACGAAGTTATCAAGAAGCGAGAGTGGGTCGGTCGGGTGCTCAGCAACAAGATGAATAAGACCGTCGTTGTGGCGGTCGAACGGTCGGTGATCCATCCGATTTATCGAAAAGTCTTACGTCGGGTGACGAAGATGAAGGCGCACGACGAACAGAATGTGTGTCAGATCGGAGACCGTGTTCGCTTGGTTGAGACTCGTCCTATTAGTAAGGGTAAGCATTGGCGTGTAGTCGAAGTCATCGGGGGCGGTGAGCGTGCCGCGAAGGGCTGACAGGGACAAGGAAAACTCGTTCTATGATTCAGAACTATACCTACATGGATGTGGCCGACAACTCCGGTGCGAAGCAGGCGATGTGTTTCCATGTGTTCGGAGGAACGAGACGGCGGTATGCCTCCCTGGGTGACATCGTCGTGGTTGCCGTCAAGGAAGCAATTCCGCAAGCGAGTGTCAAGAAAGGCGACGTCAGCCGTGCGGTCATTGTACGGACGACGAAGGAAGTCCGGCGGGACGATGGGTCCTATATTAAGTTCGACCGCAATGCATGCGTGCTCATCAATAAAGATGGTGAACCCATCGGGACGCGCATCTTTGGCCCGGTCGCCCGTGAGTTACGCTGGAAGAAATTCATGAAGATCATTTCCCTGGCCCCAGAAGTCTTGTAGGGGCCGGTGAGCGAGGACGTTGTGCAGGCACTTCGAAAGAGCAGGCTCAGAAAAGGTGATACCGTGGTCGTGATCTCGGGTCGAGACCGAGGGAAGACCGGGAAGGTTCTCTCGGTGGATTTAGGCGCGGGTCACGTGGTTGTGGAAAAGCTGAATATCATCAAGCGGCATACGAAGCCGAACCAAAAAATGAAACAGGGGGGGATCGTCGAGCGGGAGGCGCCTCTCCAGATTTCAAAAGTGATGTTTCTGTGCCCTGTGACGCAGAAGCCGACACGGATGGGCATCAGGACATTGGAAGATGGGCGGCGGGTTCGATTCAGCAAGAAATCCAATGAAACTGTAGAGTAGGCGGGAGAGTTTGGGATGGCGAAGATAGAAAAAGGCCGCACCGGCAAGCCGTCGGAGCGAAAGCCGTCGAAAAAAGACAGTCCGGCACCGCAACAGCTTGATCAGGGAAGCGATGAGTCGCACTTTAAGCCAAGGCTTCGCGATACCTATCGGCAGCAGGTTGTTCCGGTACTGATGAAGGAGTTCGGCTACAAGAATATTATGCAGGTGCCGAAGCTCGAGCGCGTCGTGTTGAACGTGGGCATGGGGGAAGCGATTCAGAACGTCAAGCTGCTGGAAAGCGCCGTGACGGAATTGGCGACCATTACGGGGCAGAAGCCTGTGGTGACCCGCGCCAAGAAGGCCATTGCCGGGTTCAAGTTGCGGCAAGGATTGCCGATCGGTGCCAAAGTGACGCTCCGCAGCCGCAGGATGTACGAATTTTTCGATCGTCTGGTGACGCTGGCGCTCCCGCGCATCCGTGATTTTCGAGGTGTCTCCCCCAAGGCGTTCGATGGGCGCGGGAACTACACCTTTGGCCTGAAGGAACAGCTGATTTTCCCGGAAATTAAGTACGACGAGGTGGCATCCATCCATGGCATGGATATCACGATTGTGACGACGGCCAAAACGAATGAAGAGGGGAAAGCCCTGTTGAAACATCTGGGCATGCCGTTCCGCACATAGCGGCCTGCCGATCCCGTCGGCGTCCTCCGAACATAAGGGAGGGGAGGGGAAGGAGTATTCGTGGCACGATTAGCGTTGAGAAATAAAGCGGCGGCGAAACAGAAATTCCCATGTCGGGAATATCACCGTTGTGGTGTGTGTGGGCGTGTGCGGGGTTATCTCCGCCGGTTTCAAATGTGCAGAATTTGTTTTCGGCTCCTGAGCCTTCGCGGGGAAATCCCCGGTGTGAGGAAATCGAGTTGGTAGGGACGAAGCCGATGTTCGGCTGAGTGTTTACGGAAGCGAGAAGGATACCAGATGCTTACAGACCCGATCAGTGATCTCCTTATCAGATTAAAGAATGGCGCACAGCGCCGTCATGAGACGGTGGCGGTGCCGACCTCAAGATTGAAACGTGCAATCTTGGAGATTCTGAAACGGGAAGGATATGTCGATGCCATTGAAGACCAAGTGCAAGATGGGCATCCCATGTTGGCCGTGAGGCTGCGCTATGTGTCCGAGGGGCAGCCCATGATTACCGGCCTGGAGCGGATCAGCAAGCCGGGACGCCGGGTATATGTCGGGAGTAAAGACATCCCGAAAGTTCGGAACGGAATCGGCATGTCGATTCTCTCAACCTCGAAGGGCATTATGACGGATCAAGAGTCCCGCAAGAATAAATTGGGCGGAGAGGTACTCTGTTCGATCTGGTAGTGTGAGCGAATTTCGACGGTGAAGCAAAGGCGTATACAAGCATGTCGCGCATAGGAAAAAAACCAATCGCAATTCCTGGTGGAGTGGAAGTTAAAGTGGCCGGGTCCAACGTTTCGGTTAAGGGGCCCTTGGGCAAGCTGGACTGGGCTGTGGTGCGGGGTGTCAACGTAGCCGTGGACCAGGGGCAGGTTGTGGTGAGCCGATCGAGTGAGGATAGAAAAATTCGCGCACTGCATGGCTTGGTACGCGCCGAGCTCAATAACATGATCCATGGTGTCACCAAGGGCTATGAACGATCGCTCGAAATCACGGGAGTCGGCTACAAGACGCAAATCCAGGGCAGGACAATGAGTTTCAATGTCGGATACATCAATCCGGTCGTCTATCAGGTGCCGGCGGGGATTGATGTGAAAGTGGACAAACAGACCCTGATCAATGTCAAGGGAATTGACAAGCGGTTGGTCGGTCAAGTGGCGGCGAATCTTCGTGCGATCAAGCCCCCCGATGTCTACAAACAAAAGGGTGTTCGCTTTGTGGGTGAAACCTTGCGGAAGAAGGAAGGCAAGACAGGGAAGTAGGGACTGACGATGAATACGGCAGCAAAAAGGCGACAACTCGAACAGCGTCGGCAGCGGGTGCGAAACCGAATTATGGGTACGGCGGAACGGCCTCGCTTGAACGTTTTCCGGAGCAGCGCCCATATCTACGCGCAAATTATCAATGATATCGACGGAAAAACCTTGGCGGCGGCGTCTTCTCTGGACAAGTCGCTACGGACTTCGCTGAAATCGACCGGCAGCATCGAGGCCGCGAAGGCGGTCGGCAAATTAATTGCTGAGCGTGCGAAAACCGCGAAGGTCAGTGCGGTGGTGTTTGACCGTGGCGGGCGGATGTATCATGGCCGGATTAAAGCACTCGCTGACGCGTCGCGCGAAGGCGGGCTGCAATTCTAGTGATGCCTAATTGACCTCAACCGATCGGGAGTATACGCGTGCGAGTCAATCCTGATGAACTGAGCCTGAAAGACAAAGTCGTTTTCATCAATCGCGTTGCGAAGGTGGTGAAAGGCGGCAAGCGGTTCAACTTCTGTGCACTGGTCGTCGTGGGTGACGGTCATGGATGGGTGGGGATCGGCAAGGGCAAGGCGGCTGAAGTGCCGGTTGCGATCTCGAAGGCCGTTGAACAAGCCAAGAAACATTTGGTCCATGTGCCTCTGAAGGGCGGAACGATTCCCCATGAAGTCCATGGTTTGTTCGGTGGAGAGCATGTTCTGTTGAAGCCCGCTGTGGATGGAACGGGGATCATTGCCGGAGGTGCCGTGCGCGCCGTCGTCGAACTGGTCGGGGCCCATAATGTAATCGCGAAGACTCTCGGTCGGGGGAATCCGTTCAATACGGTCCGGGCTACACTGGACGGGCTCACCCAATTGCGAAATCCAGACGAGGTGCTGCGTCTTCGCCGTCAGGCTTCGGCAGCGAGGCAGGAAGGGGCAACGATCTGATGGCTGCGCGGGCTGAATCTAAAGCAAGCAAGTCGCGATTGTCCGGTGTGCGAGTGACGCTGAAACGGAGCCCGATCGGAACGCCAGAGTCTCATCGGCTTGTCCTGCGAGGCCTTGGCCTTCGGCATATTCGGCAAACTGTCGTCCGTCCTGACACGGCTCAGGTTCGCGGGATGATTCGCAAGGTGGGATATTTGCTCGAGGTTGGAAAGCCATGAAGTTGCATGATCTCAAGCCGGCGCCAGGCGCGAAGAAACGGCGGAAGCGTATCGGACGTGGGCCGGGCTCAGGCCATGGCAAGACGGCGACCAAAGGGCACAAGGGCCTTTTGGCTCGGTCTGGTGGGGGCAAGCGACCGGGATTCGAGGGCGGGCAGATGCCGTTGATTCGACGCCTTCCGAAGTTCGGTTTTGCCAACCCGTTTCGGACTGAGTATGCCGTGGTCAATGTCAGAAGCTTTGAAAATTGGGCCGGAGGAGACACGGTTACTCCACAAGCAATGGTGGATGCCGGTTTGGTAAAGCGAAAAACGCTGCCGATCAAGATCCTCGGGACCGGAGCGCTGAAGAAGTCGCTCGTCATTCAGGCCCATAAGTTCAGCAAGTCTGCGGAAGAGAAGATTCGAGCGGCTGGAGGGAGAGTCGAGGTTATCGGCGGTGTTTGAACGGCTCCTGACCAGTGTTCAGAATATCTTCAAGATTCCCGAGCTTCGCACTCGCGTGCTATTCACGCTTGGGATGCTCGTTGTGTACCGGATTGGGGCTCACATTCCCACTCCCGGCATCAACGGGGAGGCTCTCTCCGAATTCTTGCAAAAAGAGGGGGGCTCACTCCTCGGATTCTTGGATATCTTTTCCGGCGGTTCGCTGTCTCGGTTGACGATCTTCGCGCTCGGCATCATGCCCTATATCAGCGCGTCGATCATTCTTCAGCTGCTGACAGTGGTCGTGCCCCATCTCTCCAAGCTGGCAAAGGAAGGCGAGCGCGGGCGTAAAAAGATCATTCAGTACACCCGATTCGGCACGATCGGAATCGCGTTGATCCAAGGATTTGGAATCGCGGTCGGGCTTGAACAGCTGAATCAGGGCGCGTTTGTGCTCCACGGTGGATGGGGTTTCCGTCTGATGACGGTGATCACGCTGACGGCGGGTACGGGCTTCCTGATGTGGTTGGGCGAGCAGATCACCGAGCGGGGGATCGGCAACGGGATCTCACTGATCATTTTTGCCGGAATCGTCGCGAGATTGCCGTCTGCGGTGGTGCAGACGTTCGATCTGTATACGGTCGGGCAATTGAGCATCGTGTTGCTTGTCGCCTTGGCAGTCCTGATGGTCGCTGTCGTTGCGGCGATTGTATTTTTGGAAAGCGGTCGCCGGAAGATTCCGGTGCAGTATGCCAAGCGTGTGATTGGGAGACGGGTGTATGGGGGGCAGAGTACCCATATTCCATTGAAGATCAATACGGCGGGTGTCATTCCGCCGATTTTCGCCTCGTCCATCATCGCGTTTCCTGCGACGATCGCCGGGTTTTTTGAGACGCCGTGGATTAAGGCTATTGGCACGCAGTTATCACCAGGGTCAGTGCTCTACACGTTGATGTACGTGGGGTTGATCCTCTTTTTCTGTTTTTTCTATACAGCCGTGGTCCTCAATCCGGTGGATATGGCCGACAACATGAAAAAGTACGGGGGGTTCATTCCCGGCATTCGGCCCGGGCAACGAACGTCGGATTACATCTATAACGTGCTGACGAAAATTACCTTCGCAGGAGCGATCTATTTGGCCATCGTCTGCGTCATTCCGGAGCTGTTGATTTACAAGCTCAATGTGCCGTTCTACTTCGGCGGGACATCTTTGTTGATCGTCATCGGGGTGGGGCTCGATACGGCACAGCAGATCGAATCGCATATGCTGATGCGCAACTACGAAGGGTTTCTGGGGAAGGGTATGGCTCCGTTGCGAGGACGGAGCGGGTGACGGGATATGCAGCTGGTATTTCTCGGTGCCCCGGGTGTTGGCAAAGGCACACAGGCGGACAAGGTTTCGGCGCAAGACGGCGTCGTGAAGATTTCGACCGGAGATTTGCTCCGAGAAGCAGTTCGTAACCGGACGACTCTTGGTCTCGAGGCCAAGTCGTATATGGATCAAGGGAAGCTCGTGCCTGACTCAGTGGTCATCGGATTAGTTCGTGATAAGTTGGCCGACCCAGGGTATGCCAAGGGGTTCATTCTGGATGGGTTTCCGCGGACCGTGCCTCAAGCGGAAGCGTTGGCCACCGTTCTCGATGAGCGGCGAATCCGTTTGGATCGGGTCATCAATTTTCAAGTGTCCCGAACGGAGATCGTGAAACGGCTGGGTGG
Source organism: Nitrospira sp. (assembly GCA_036277675.1). GTDB lineage: Bacteria > Nitrospirota > Nitrospiria > Nitrospirales > Nitrospiraceae > Nitrospira_D. Next base: position 8,988 of record DASUMN010000318.1, read on the forward strand.
ACGACGCAGTTGCCCGAAATGTCAGGCCACCTATCATGTGGAGTTCGCCCCTTCGAAAAATGCGCTGACCTGTGACCGATGCGGAGAAGTCTTGGTGCAGCGGAGTGATGATCAGCGAGAGGCGATCGAAACACGGTTGAAGGTGTACGACGAGCAAACGGCGCCGCTGATCAGTTATTACGAGACAAAGAACATGCTGTCGCATTTGGACAGTTCGGGATCGGTCGACACAGTGTATCAAAATTTGACGAAGGTATTGGCGCCATACCGCTCGGCATGATCATTCTCAAAACGCCTGCTGAAATTGAAATCATGGCGGAGGCGTCGAGGGTCGTGGCTGAAGTGTTGGAGATCATTCGGAAGGAAGTCCGTCCGGGGGTGAGCACCGACGATCTTGACCGGCTGGCCGAGAAAGAAATTCTGGCAAGAGGAGCGGTGCCGGCCTTTAAAGGATACCGGAAATACCCGAAGACGCTCTGCGCCTCGGTAAATGAGCAGGTCGTTCATGGTATTCCTTCTGGCCGCAAGCTAAAAGAGGGTGACATTATCGGGCTGGATTTGGGCGCCATTGTCGGGGGATTTTACGGCGACTCGGCCGTGACTGTGGCAGTCGGTTCCGTCGCTGATAGGGTTGAGCACATGGTTCAAGTGGCGGAAGAAGCGCTCTATCTAGGGATCAAGCAGGCGGTGGTGGGCAACCGATTGACGGATATCTCTCATGCTGTGCAACAGCACGTCGAGGCTGCAGGATATTCGGTGGTGACGGAGTTCGTCGGACACGGGATCGGCCGGCAGTTGCATGAAGAGCCACAGGTGCCCAACTATGGGAAGGCTGGGCAAGGGCCTCGGTTACAGAGCGGGATGGTATTAGCCATTGAGCCAATGGTAAATATGGGTGGCAGTGCGGTACGGATTCTTGCAGATCGATGGACGGCGGTCACCGCTGATGGAAGTTGGTCAGCCCATTTCGAGCACACGATTGCGATACAGCCGAGCGGCCCGGCCCGTATTCTAAGCCGGCGCTTGGCGGGGACAACCTAAGGGTAGCAGGAAAGAGTCCAGGAGTACGTGGCGAAAGAAGATATTATCGAAGTGCAGGGTTCTGTGACGGAGACCTTGCCCAACGCGATGTTTCGGGTCAAGCTCGAAAATAATCATGTGATTTTGGCGCATATTTCAGGGAAAATGCGGATGCATTTCATCCGTATTCTCCCAGGAGACAAAGTCACCGTGGAAATGTCGCCCTATGATCTGACCAGGGGGCGGATTACCTATCGTTTCAAGTAGCGGGGGTCTTGGGCTTTTATGAAAGTGAAATCATCGGTCAAGCCAATTTGCGCCAAATGCAAGGTCGTCCGCCGGCGCGGGGTGGTTCGCATACTGTGCGATAATCCCCGCCATAAGCAACGGCAGGGATAAATAGGACGTGCAGTGCCGTGAGTGCTGATTCCTGGGTCGAGGTCGACATGGAAGGGCCTCGGCGGAGAGGGTCGGCACTCAGCACTCAGTACTGGAGGAAACATGGCTCGTATTGCTGGAGTCGATTTGCCAAGAGGGAAGCGGACAGACATAGGCTTGACCTACATCTATGGAATCGGGCGGGCTGCCGCGAGGCAGATTCTCAAGGTAGCGGGCGTCGATGGAGCAATCCGGGTCAAGGATTTAAGCGAAGACAAGATCGTGAAGCTTCGCGAAATTATCGAGCGTGATTATCGAGTCGAAGGAGATCTTCGCAAGGAAGTATCATTGAATATCAAGCGGCTGGTCGATACGGGTACGTATCGAGGGTTGCGCCATCGAAAGAGTTTGCCGGTACGTGGACAGAGGTCGAAGACGAATGCCCGGACACGCAAGGGCCGGCGCGCCGGTGTCGGTAGCAAGCCACGACCGACCGCCGCCAAGGCGGGGTCGAATGCATGATCCGTTGAACAGACATTGAAGGAGTTCGCATGAGCGTGAAGAAGGGGAAGAAGAAAGAACGGCGGATCGTGCAAAGCGGCATCGCACACGTCCAAGCGTCATTCAACAACACCATTGTGACGATCACCGATATGAGTGGCAATACGGTGGTGTGGGCCAGCGCAGGCAACCAAGGGTTCAAAGGCTCCCGCAAAAGCACTCCGTTTGCCGCCCAACGGGCAGGAGAAGCCGCCGCCAGGAAGGCAATGGAAAGTGGGATGCGGCAGATTGATGTCTATGTCAATGGGCCAGGGTCCGGCCGTGAATCGGCTATCCGCTCCTTACAGGGGGCTGGTCTGCGGATCAATATGATCCGCGACGTCACGCCGATTCCTCATAACGGGTGTCGGCCGCCTAAGCGGCGGCGCGTATAGCGGATCGGTTAAGCGAGGACGGCGGAAGTGCGATGTATGACGAGTGCGGCAGGGTGAACTAACGAGGAGGCTGCAGTGGCAAAGTATCGGGGTCCAGTGTGCCGGCTCTGTCGGCGAGAAGGCGAAAAGCTGTTTCTGAAAGGGGCTCGCTGCATGACGGAGAAGTGCGCCATCGAGCGGCGAAGCTATCCCCCAGGCCAACATGGGCAGGGACGACAACGGACGTCGGACTATAGCCTCCAGCTGCGGGAAAAACAGAAACTGCGTCGTATCTACGGGTTACAAGAAAGGCAGTTCCGCGGTGTCTTCGAACGGGCCGAACGGCAGTCTGGTGTCACAGGCGATGCGTTGCTCCGGTTGCTTGAATGCCGTCTTGACAACGTAGCCTATCGATTGGGATTTGGAATGTCGCGCAAGCAGGCCCGCCAGATCGTGAGCCATGGTCATTTGATGATGAACGGGAAGAGGATTACGGTCGCTGGCGCACTCGTGAAGGCCGGGGACATCATTGAAGTGCGTGAACGAAGCCGAAACTTGGCCACCATCCAAGGCGCGTTGGAGGCTGTGGACAGCCGTGGGATCCCGGATTGGCTTGAACTCGATAAGGGGGCATTCAAGGGGATCGTCCGTGCATTGCCGGCCAAGGAACAGATCCCATTGCCAGTCAACGAGCAAATGGTTGTGGAATTGTATTCACGGTAGCCGTTGTTGCGATGGAGCGTGGTAGCCCTTGGCACGCAGCGCTCTATTTATTCGGCGAACAAGTCACCCGAAGGTAACGGAGGGGAAGTTATGATCAGAGCGATGAAAGACTTTCAAGTCCCGATGCGGGTGGAAGTCGACAAAGAAGCGAATTCCCCGACATTCGGTCGGTTCACCACGGAGGCGTTCGAGCGGGGATTTGGCACGACGATCGGTAACGCGCTCCGCCGGGTGCTGTTGTCGTCACTCACAGGAGCCGCCGTCACCACGGTGAAGATTGAAGGCGTGGTGCACGAGTTTTCGACGATCGCCGGGGTTACGGAAGATGTGACGGCGATCATTTTGAACATCAAAAGCCTACGCCTCGCGCTCCATACCGATAAACCCAAGACGATCAGGCTGAAGAAGAAAGGACCTGGGGTAGCGAAGGGGTCCGACATCGTTCACGACGCGGATGTCGCTATCCTCACGCCGGATCTCCACATCGCGACGCTGGACAAAGACGCGACGCTCGATATCGAAATGACGGTCAAACATGGTCGAGGGTACGTGCCGGCTGAACGTAACAAAGAGGAAGGGCTGCCGATTGGGGTGATCGCGATTGATTCGATTTTCTCCCCGATCAAGCGGGTCAACTTTCAAGTTGAAAATGCCCGCGTCGGTCGAATGACCGACTACGACAAGCTGACGATGGAAGTGTGGACCGATGCCACGATCAGTCCGCGCGATGCGTTGTCGACGGCGGCAGGCATTTTGCGGGAACACTTGGATATCTTTATTAATCCCGAAGAACGTACCACAGGAAGGGCTGATGCAGGGATTGAGGAATCTCAGCATGAAGTGAACAAGCACCTCTCCCGCAGTGTGAATGAGCTGGAATTGTCCGTTCGCGCGGCCAATTGTTTGAAGAACGCCAACATCAAGACCATTGCCGATCTGGTGCAGAAATCCGAGAGCGAGATGCTGCGGACGAAGAACTTTGGGAAGAAGTCCCTCAATGAAATCAAAGAAATTCTGACTGAAATGGGGCTTTCGCTGGGTACCAAGGTCGAGGCGGGATCGCCTCACAATGGTAGCCCGAAGTCCGAGTAACTTTTGAGCCGAGGGGAACGCTGTGCGACACAGGAAAAAAGGACGACAACTCGGGAGACAGACCAAGCATCGCTGGGCACTCTTTCGCAGTCTCGTGACGTCACTGTTGGATCATGAGCGGATTGAGACCACGGAGGCCAAGGCGAAGGAGATCCGCGGGTTCGCCGAACGCATGATCACTCTGGGTAAGGAGGGCACGCTGCCGGCGCGCCGGCGCGCGCTCGGGTTCTTGCGCAGCAAGACCGTGGTGTCCAAACTATTCAGCGACGTAGCCGGGCGTTTCAAAGATCGCCCCGGTGGTTATACCAGGATCGTCAAGACTCGCCGGCGTATTGGAGATGGGGGAGAGATGGTAGCCATTGAGTTGGTTTCTCGTCCGGAGGCGGCTGCGGCATCGAAAAAGTCAGCTGCAGCATCCGCTCAAGCTCCAGCTTCTGGATCCGACAAATCAGCTTAGCGGGACCTGATTGGATTTTCCCACAATGATCCGGACGGCCTCTCCGTGGCGACACGGGGAGGCCGTTCTGCTTTCTGGATCCCGCGAGGACATTTACTTGCCTCCGTATGCATGCTACGATCGTGCCAGTTCTATTCCGGCTGGATGGAAAGCGTGGTAACCGAATGTGGGAGCGTGTTGCACGACGGACACTTCTTGCTTTGAGTGCAGTATTGGCGACCTTTTTGTGCTACCTCCTCTATATCAACGCAGGCTCAACCCCACTCACTCAATCCGTTGCTCCTGGGACGATCGAACAGGCGGATGCCAAGATCTCCAATTTTACCTTTACGCAGTCCAAAGGTAATGCGATCCAATGGCATGTGCAGGCCAAGGAGGCACGTGTCTTCGAACGAGACCGCCGGGCTTTACTCACCGGGGTGGATATCACCTTTTATGGGGAACAGGGGAAAGAGATGACGGTATCTGGGGAAGAGGGAACCCTCGATATTGCGACGAAGAATCTCATGCTCGCCAATCAGAGCGATCCGATGGTCGTTGAGACTCAAAGCGGATACACCATCTATACGAACCATGTAGCCTGGAACGATGCGACGAAAGAGCTTCACACCAATGATTTGGTCCGAATTGTTGGCCATGGCGTCACGGTCACAGGACGAGGGCTGCTGGGGAGGATGGACTCAGAAGAGTTTCAGATATTAGAGGATGTGCATGTGGATTTTCTTCCTGCTTCTTAGCGCCATTCTGGCGGCAGGTGCATCGGATGTGTATGCGGCGGAACCGGGGCTTCTTTCCAAGACGGGAGAAACCGCTCCCATTCCCACCACGATCACAGCAAAGAAAGTTACGGTGCGCAAACAGGATAGCCAGGCGGTGTTTGAGGGCACCGTCGTCCTCGCGAGGGGGCCGCTTCTCGTGCACTCGGACAGAATGGTTGTGTTGTTTCATGTCGAAGGACAAGGCAATGGAGCTGTGCCGAAGAATGCAGGTGAGGGCACAGGAGGAGCAAAGCCTCAAGGGCGCTCCGCACCCCAGCGGCATGAGCCACCGCCGGGATTGTCCAATCATTCAGTGAACCGAGTCGAAGCGATCGATCATGTCCAGATTAAATATGCCGGGGGTAATGCGACATGCCAAAAGGCAGTGTACTTCAGCGACGGAGATAAGATCGTTCTGACGGGAGATCCAGTCGCGTGGGAAAAGGGGACGCGCGTGAGCGGCAAACAGATTACGATCTATCTCACGGAGGAACGAAGCGTCGTAGAAGGTGACTCTCGTGTCCATATCGAGGGAGAAAGTCAAGGCGCGCCATGAGTCCGGGGTTTCATCCGGGTATGGACCCGATTGCCGATGCGGCGGCGGTTAAGCGCACGGAATGTCTCAGGGCGAGCGGACTCGTCAAAAGTTTTCGCGGTCGCAAAGTTGTCAAGGGTGTTGCCATTGAGGTTCGGGCAGGTGAGGTTGTGGGCCTGTTGGGTCCGAACGGAGCAGGGAAGACAACGATTTTCGACATGATGGTCGGGCTGTGCCAACCGGATGAGGGGCAGATTACCTTCAACGGCGAGGCCGTCACGAACCTGCCGATGTACAAGCGGGCACGACGGGGGATTGGTTATTTGCCGCAGGAGTCGTCGGTATTCCGACGACTGTCGGTCGAGCATAATGTCTTGGCGGTTCTTGAAATGCTGGGGTATGCTCGCGAAGAACGGGTTCAGAGGGTAGAGGCGTTGTTGAAAGAACTGGATCTTTCGCATATCAGGACAAGTATGGCCTACGCACTTTCAGGTGGCGAACGACGCCGTTTGGAGATCACTCGTGCATTGGCGACAACCCCATCGTTCATGCTCCTGGACGAGCCGTTCGCCGGGATCGATCCGATTGCCGTGGCGGACATTCAACAGATTATCACGCGATTAAAGGGCAAAGGCATCGGCATTCTCATTACCGATCACAATGTGCAGGAGACACTTTCCATTGTGGACCGCGCCTATATCATCAACGAAGGGTCGATTCTGGAATCGGGGCCTCCTGATGTCATCGTCAAGAGTGAGACCGCCCGGGCGGTCTATCTCGGAGAAGGGTTCAAGTTATAGCCGAATAGGACCTTTGTCATGAAATTACGTCTGGACCTCAAACTTAGCCAAAAGCTCATCATGACACCGCAGTTGCAACAAGCGATCAAGCTGTTGCAGCTATCGCGCCTTGAATTGCAACAGAGTCTGGCACAACACCTTATGGAAAATCCGCTTTTGGATGAACTGCAAGCGGAAGTAGAAGAAGGAGAGACCGGTGCGGCAGAAGACAAGGCTGAGGAAGCACCGGTTGCCACCGGCCAAGACCAGCCGGAAGAGGGAGGAACACCGGAAGAACGGGGATCGCCCGAAGAATTCACTGCATCCGGGTGGGAGGAGTATTTCGGGAGTGACCGACGAGCTGGCGCCTCCGAATATTCCTCGTCGGCTCAAGACGAGTTTCCTTCCTATGAGCAAACCGTGGCGAAGCCGACCTCCCTTGAAGAGCATCTCCTTTGGCAGCTGTCTTTGTCAGGATTGCCAGACCGAGCGAAAACCCTTGGCCGATTAATTATCGGTAATCTCGATGACGATGGGTACCTGCGAATTCCGTTGTCTGAAGTGGTAGCGGGAACCGACTTCACGGAAGTCGAAGCCGAATCGGTATTACGGGACATTCACACCTTCGATCCAACCGGTGTGGGAGCCCGGGATCTCTCCGAATGTCTCCTGTTGCAACTTGGGCACTTGGGCCGCAATCTGATTGGATCATTAGGCGCTAGGCCCGGTGCGCTGAAGGGATTGGTTGTAGAGGGTGTGATTCTTCATCATCTGAAGGATCTGGAGAAGAAGCAATATCCCAAGATTGCCAAGGCGTTGAATGTGACGGTGGAAGAAGTGTTCCAAGCTACCAAGATCATTGAAAATCTGGAGCCGAAGCCGGGCCGGCCGTTCACGAGTACGCAGAATTATGTCATCGTTCCTGATGTGTTTGTGGTGAAGAATGAGGGGGAATGGGTCGTACTGCTGAATGACGAGGGACTTCCCCGCATGCGGATTAGCCCGTATTACAAGCAACTGATGGCTACCGGCCAAGGTGGCACACCTGAAACGAAAGCCTACATGGACGAAAAGCTTCGCGCTGCCCAGTGGGTCATTCGTAGTATCGAGCAGCGTAACAAGACCATCGTCAAAGTCGTGTCGAGCATCGTCAAGTTTCAGGAGCAATTTTTCGATCACGGGGTGCAGTATCTCAAACCGCTCGTGCTCAAGCAGGTGGCAGAGGATATCGGAATGCATGAGTCAACCATCAGTCGCGTCACGGCCAACAAGTATATGTATTGTCCGCAAGGCATGCTGGAGTTGAAGTTCTTCTTTAACGCGGGTTTACAGCGCGCGGATCAGCCTTCGGACATGCATTCCTCTGTATCCGTGAGGGAAATGATTCGCAAAATGGTGGGGGAAGAAGACGCCAAGCGGCCGTTAAAAGATGAAGAAATCGCTGCGCGTCTTCGGACGCAGCAGGTATTGATCGCTAGGCGTACGGTGGCCAAGTATCGGGCAGAGGAGAACATCCCATCCGCCAGTCAGCGCAAACGTTTCTTCTAACCGTGCCTGGTCATGCCATGTATCCAATGATTGGAGGCGCGCATGAAGCTCAAAATTACAGGTCGGCATATGGACATTACTCCCGCGCTGAAAGACTATATTGAAACACGGTTCGGGAAGTTGGATCGTTACGGATTGAAAATGAAGTCGCTTGAAGTTGTGCTGGGAGTAGAAAAACTCCAGCACAAGGCCGAAGCGATCGGAACCCTCAACGGCAAATCGGTGCAGGCAAAAACGTCGACTCCAGAGATGTATGCCACGATTGACGCCCTCGTCGATCGAGTCGATGCGCAGCTGAGAAAGTTGAAAGAGCGATTGGCTAGCCACAAACCTGGCAAGACACGGCGCATCCGTAGCTCCTCCGGTATGTGAGGATGCCTATAGCGCCGAGCACGGAGTGCGGATCCCCTCTCCTGGCATGAACGGTATGGAAGTGTTCGTACCTGAACGTCTTGACGCGCGGATCAATTTAGTTGTCATCAGCGGACTGTCTGGTTCTGGGAAGACTCACGCGCTCAAGGCCTTTGAGGACGCGGGTTATTTCTGTGTCGATAATCTTCCTCCGGCTCTTCTGCCGACATTTGTCGATCTCTGTAATCGTCAGCACGGAGAGATTACCAACGTGGCGTTGGGGATCGATATTCGCGAGCGCGTGTTTTTTTCGGATCTCGTCGGCATACTGGAACGCGTCAAAGCGCTCGGGCACTCCATTCAGCTTCTGTTTTTCGAAGCACGAGAAGAGGTGCTCATCAGGCGGTTCTCTGAATCAAGACGCCCTCATCCGTTGATGCCCCAGTTGCCCGTGTCGGAAGGTGTGAGATTTGAGAAGGAGCGGCTGGCAGAACTGCGGCGGCACGCCGACCGTGTCATCGACACTTCTGATTTCACCGTGCATGAGTTGCGAGATCTGCTCGCAACGCAGTTCAGACATGATCAGACCGAGAAACAGCTGACCATATCGCTCGTGACATTCGGCTACAAGTTTGGGATCCCCTATGAAATCGACCTACTCTTTGATGTGCGCTTTCTGAAGAATCCCTATTTTGTGCCAGACCTGAAGCCGTTGTCAGGGGAAGATCCACGCGTGCGATCCTTCGTCCTTACGGATCCCAATGCTGTTGCTCTTGTAGAGCGCCTTGAAGGGCTGTTGCAGTTTCTCATCCCATTGTTCGAACGAGAGCCCCGCAGCTACCTGACCATTGCGATCGGCTGTACCGGAGGGCGCCACCGTTCCGTCGCCGTGGCCGGTCGCTTGCAGGAAAGCCTTGCAGCCATGGGCTACAAGGTTGCTCTCAAACATCGAGACATCCAGAAATCTTAGGCTTCGAACCTCCTGATCCCTGCACCCGCAATTCCGTTTCTGCCGGTTTTCTTGACAGACCGACCATATTGACTATACTTGCCTGTGTGTAGGCTCAGTAATGACTCCGTAAGTGAAAGTTACGACGTATAGTAACTGGTGCCTATGTCTAATGTAGGCGAGACTCATGGTGTGCAAGACAAGATGCAGTGCCTGTTAAGACGCTTCATTGACGACGCGTGTTCGATCGGAACGAGAGTGAATATTCGGGGGGCCATCTAAAGATTGAGGGAATTGGAAACTCTCTGCGAGAAACAACATGTCAGAAATCGAGAAAATTATTCGCTCACGGAAAATTGTGGTGTAGGGTGGCGGTATGCCAATGCTGAGCTCGTTTAAGAACGTATTTGAAACAGATCTCATGTCATTTCTGACGCCACGCCGTCAGCTGGTTGGCCTGGATATCGGTTCAAGTGCGATCAAGGTAATTCAGGTGAAGGAAAGCAAGGGGCGGTATTTCCTTCAAAAATTTGGATGCAAATCGCTTGAACCAGAAGTCATTGTCGACGGAACCGTTATGGATGAAGGACGTGTCGTGTCAGCCATCCGGGAATTATTCGACGAAACTGGAATCAAGAACAAGCAAGTGGCGATTTCTATCTCTGGTCATGCTGTGATTGTGAAGAAGATCAGCCTTCCACCGATGCCGGATGAAGAGTTGGAAGGTCAAGTGAAGCTGGCTGCCGAACAATACATCCCGTTCGATATTAATGAGGTCAATATCGATTTTCATGTGCTGCCTTCGGCAGCATCTGAAGACCGTCAGGGGGAGATGGCCATCATCCTCGTGGCTGCAAAGAAGGACAAGATCAACGAGTTGACCGAGTTAGTGAAAGGCGCTGGCTTGATCCCAATGGTCATGGATGTGGACGCATTCGCCGTCGAGAACATGCACGCAATCAATTATCCAATGGTGCAGGAAGAAACCACGGCTCTGGTGAATATCGGAGCCAGTGTGATGAACGTGAACATTATTCGCGGAGGTTCTTCTCTGTTCACGCGCGATATCCCGTTGGGAGGGAATCGGTACACGGAAGCGATCCAGCGAGAGATGGGCCTGTCGTATGAAGAGGCGGAAGAAAGCAAGAAGAAACTGTCTGGCGACTCTAACGCCGGCGCGATGGCCAACGTGATCAATGGTGTGAATGGTGAGGTCGCTTCGGAGATCGCCAGGACAGTCGATTATTTTAAGACCTCTTCTGCTGATGGCGAACTGGATCGGGTCCTCGTGTGTGGAGGAGTCGCAAAGACCAGAGGGTTGATTCAGCTGATCGGGGATCGGATGCAGATGCCAGTGGAAGTCGCCGATCCATTTGCAGAGGTTGATGTTACTGGAAGCGACGTTGATCCTGATATGCTGGCTGAGTGGGGATCCTCTGCTGCAGTCAGCGTCGGATTGGCGCTGAGAGCGGTGGGTGACCGATGATTCGCATCAATCTTCTCTCCGCTGGGCCAAAAGCAAGGAAGGCGAAGTCGCAATATGACGTGCGAGCGCAAGCGCTGCTTGGCGTGGGGATCTTGGTGATCACGGTGGCCGGATGTTGGTGGTACTCGGCTGCACTCGATAGCGAAATTGAAACACTACAAGAGGAAAAGCAAATCAAGGAAACCCAGATTGCTCAGTTGAAGGAGCAGGTCAAGCAGGTTCAGGACTTCGAGCAAAAGAAGAAATTGCTCGAGGATAAGAATCGGATCATTGATCAGCTCGAACAGTCAAGGACTGGACCGGTCAAAGTGCTCGACCATGTGAGTCAGAGCATCGAGCCACTCAAGCTATGGCTCACCAGACTTGGTATGGCGGGCGATTCAATTGAACTGGAGGGCAAAGCGCTCACGAACGACGACGTGGTGGAATTTGCGAACAACTTACGCCGGACGGAATACTTCACCGGAATCAATCTTCAGGAAAGCAAGGCGGCGGTCGAAAACAAGGTCAATGTGTATCAGTTTCGACTGGTGTTCCGCCTGAAGGGGTGAGCATGGAATTGCCGTCGGCCAACCTTGACGCGCTTCGCACTGTTCCGGCCCCGCAAAAGGCAGCGCTGCTGTTTCTCATGGTGGGAAGTATCGTTGCCGGGTTCTACTTCTACATTGCGGAACCGAAATCGGTGGAGATTGCGACGCTCGAGACCGGCAATGCCCAATTGGAAAATGAGATTCAGACGCTGACCATCAAAGTGAAGCATCTCGATGAGTTAGTGGCTGCGAGCAAACAGCTCGAAGTCGAGTTGGCGAAGAAGAAGGAACGTCTCCCTCCGGAAGAAGAAGCGATCATGCTGTTGAAGCAAGTATCCGATCTTGGAGTCCGGTTAGGGTTGGACATCCGATTGTGGAAACCCGGGGCTCCATCTGAAGATGGGTCGAAACTGTTTGTCAGAATGCCTGTCAATGTGGAGGTGTCAGGCGTCTATCACACGGCGGCATTATTTTTCGATCGTATCAACCGGCTCCCTCGGATCGTTACCGTGTCTGGGTTGAAAATGGGAATGCCGAAACTCGATCAGGGACGGATTGTGTCGCAAACAACGTTTGACCTCGTTGCGTACGCGGCTCCGCAAGAAAAGCCTGCGGCTACTGCCAAGCCTGGTCAGCCGGGGCAACCGATACAACCAAATCAGTAAGGGGCTAGTAGGGGATGTTTATCCGAAACTCGAAACAGTCAATGCGATTGCGGTTCCTCGTTCAGGGGGGCGCAGCGGCACTTCTTTCCCTTGGGTGTCCTGAGATCGGAAGCGCAGACACCCATATCCTGATTGCTCAAGCGCAGATCGGTCCGATGAGACAGGAGTCTATCAAGGTGCCGTCTGTGCCAGACAACCCACGAACGATCCAGCCTGCATCCGATGCGCCTTCGCCGGGTATGGTCGCGCAGGTCCCGGCGATGCTGCCGCCGATCGATGGCATGGTTGGGTCAGGATACGATCCGTCAGGCCGTCGAGATCCCTTTGCCCCAGTGCTTCTCGATCTCCAGCCTGGCAGGATTGATGAGCATCTTCCTCCACTTCAGCGTGTGGCGCTGACCGAGCTCAATCTGATCGCCATCGTATGGGGAGCCTATGGATATACGGCCATGGTCCAGACCCCAGAGGGGAATGGGTATACGGTCAGGCGAGGAACAAGGGTCGGACAGAATAACGGGGTTGTCAGTGCAGTCACAGAACGGGGCATCATCGTGCAAGAACGGTTTACCGATGTGTATGGCAAGAAGCAGGAGCGTGAGTACGTCAAGCTCCTTCATCCGAAAGAAGGCTCAGAATGAAACCATTACGACCCAGAGCAGACAGTTGGATGATAGCCACGCGTTTTGTAGGAGCGTTCGGGCTAGTACTGATTGCCCTAGGTGTGCAGGCAGGGGCAACGCCGCTTGGTGATAATGACAAGCATGGCATTGAGCAGCCTCGGAAGGACGACACTCTTACACACAAGGGAAATGCTTCCCTTGGGTTGCCTGCTCAGGCAGTGACTCACATCGAAGTGCGTCCCGAGGAAGATCAGGTTACGGTGGCCATTGTCGGCGATGGCAAGTTGTTCCCTTCGGCTTGGTTGTTGAACGATACCCGTCTTGTTGTCGATCTGCCGGCGGTCTCCTCGGCGCTTGGCCAATCCGTGATCAACGGGCGCCATGTTTTGCTGAAGAAGATTCGAGTGGGGCACCATGCCGACAAAGCTCGGCTCGTGTTTGACTTGACTGATCGCCCGATCTATTCCATTAAGGAAGAGGGGGACAGGCTACTGGTGACGCTCAAACCGGATCGGGAGGGAGGAATTCCTCTCACACCGGCCCAGCCAGCAAGCGCTGCGGATGTCACGCCAATCGACTCTGAAAAGCTCAAGGTCCGTTTTGAGCCGGGTACTCGTGTGGTGAAGAATACAGCGAGAATGATCGGCCCAGTTCAATCCGCATTTCGAGTGCAGCCGATTCAAATGGTGTCGGACAATGCTGCTCCTGAAAAAGATAGCCGCGCAGATGACGTGGTCGTAGGACAGACCCGTTATGTAGGGCGACGGATTTCGCTCGACTTCCAGCAGGCAGATATCAGCAATATCCTGAGATTGATTGCGGAGGTCAGCGGATTCAATATCGTGGTTGGAGAAAGCGTCAAAGCCAAGGTCACCATGAAGCTTGTCAGTGTGCCGTGGGACCAAGCGCTGGACATGCTGTTAAAGATGAATGGGCTTGGAATGATTCGCCAGGGAACCATTGTCTGGATTGACACGCTCTCAAGTCTTGCGAGGCAGCAAGATGACGAAGCCCGGGCCAAAGATGCCAAGGTCAAGGCAGAGGAACTCGTAGATCGCGTATTCTACATCAGAAATATTCAGGCGCAAGAGTTGTTTACCTCACTGAGACAAAACTTGAGTCCGCGCGGTGTTATGCAATTCAATGCAGGAAGTAATGCGTTGATCGTGCGAGATACGGAGACGAAGCTGGGCGTTATTAGGCAGCTCGTTGAGGGGCTCGATCTGGAAGTGCCGCAGGTTCAGATTGAGGCGCGCATTGTTCAGGCAGATACGGCCTATGCCAGGGGCCTTGGGATTCAGTGGGGTTTTCAGGCAGGGAATCGGACAGCTTCGGATTTTGGGTTGGTGTCAAATATTACCGGCCCTTTTGCAGAAGTGGCGGGAACGGGAACCAGCACGATCGCACGAAACTTCCTAGTGAACTTGCCGGCTCAGGTCGGCGGGTTGCCGGCTGTGCCGGGAATAGGCTGGACGTTTGGAAAGCTCGGCGGGGATTTTGCGTTGGATATGCGTCTCTCCGCCGGTGAATTGTTGGGCTTAACCAAGGTCATTGCCGCGCCGAAGATTACCACGCTGGATAAACGGGAGGCGAAGATCTCCCAGGGTGAGTCAGTTCCCTATCAGACAACGTCGCTGCAGGGTACGCAGACTACGTTTGTCGATGCGAACTTGGAGCTGAATGTGACACCGCAGATCACATCGCGTGATCCAAAAGAAGAAGCAAAGAGAATCCTGATGAAAGTGCGGGCCACTCGAAATGCCGTTGGCGCCCGCAGCACGTCCGCTGGTCCGAGCATTGATCGGCGTGAGGCGAATACTCAGGTGCTTGTTCGGGATGGGGAGACCATGGTGATCGGAGGAGTCTTCGTCGATACCCAGAATAACATTGTACAGGGGGTACCGTATATGTCTCGTATCCCTGTCCTAGGGTGGCTGTTCAAGAACAAATCAGAGTCAGTCTCTAAACAAGAGCTGCTCATATTCCTAACGCCAACCATCGTCAAGACGTGATCGCTTCTTGTTGACCCTCATCCTTTCGTGGTGAGTTTGGAAGGCGGTGTGATTTCAAATTGAATCACACCGCCTTCTTCGTTTGTGATGGAACAGACGATAGCTCCCGTGCCTTTCTTCCGTAGCCTCTCCCTGATCCACATCTTATCGCACTTGATGAGGGATCTCCCTCGGATCGAATGAGAGGGTTCTTTTAGTTTGGGCAAGGCCGTGCTACGATCATCTCCCTTTTGGACTCACCGCGAACATTCACAAGGGGCGTGATGGCGTTGCGCGCACAATGCCGTTTTTCCCCATTTCATAGGGCAATGCGATGGCTGCCTCAATTGTTCCTGTATCGCTCAATGAACGAAGCTACAAAATTCTGATCCAGGCCGGTCTGTTGAGAGGGCTTGGGGCCAGGCTCGACGGGTTGGGCGTCAGGGGAAAGGC
>DASUMN010000319.1:0-4284 GCA_036277675.1 Nitrospira sp.
CTGTCGCTCGGCGACATCGACCTCTTCGAGATCAATGAAGCCTTCTCGTCCGTTGCACTGGCGATCAATCGGGAGCTTGGACTTGATCCAGGGAGAGTCAACGTCAACGGCGGAGCGGTGGCCTTGGGCCATCCGATCGGCGCCACCGGAGCGCGGTTGCTCACGACGCTGATTCATGTACTGGAAGCCAGAGGCGCAAAGCGAGGATTGGCGGCACTTTGTATCGGAGGCGGAGAAGCCCTGGCGATCGTAGTGGAGCGAGTGTCGCGGGAAGGTGAAAGTCCGTGACGCTTGTTGGCCACCCGGGCGATTGGACTCTGAGCCGTGGGCGTGTTACTGTGTCACACGCTACGAATTACCGGCTCGTCTCGCGCTTCCCCCTGTCAAGGTTCTCGCGCGAATCGTTTTTGTATTTCCGGCGTGGAGGAGCGATCCCGGAACCGCACCGCGTTCTTTTGGTGTGAGCGAACCGGTATCTGCAGAGAATGCTTCAGGGGCTGTCGTGGGCACATCGGTGGTGCGGATGTCTCACGTGAGTCACCTCAGGAGGATGGTTATGAACAGGACGACATTTATCAGGAGCATGCAGTCGAAGAAGCGCAAGCGCAATCCTACTCGGAAACCAAAAATTCGCTGGGAAGTGCTGGGGCTGTCCGGACCTCAAGGGCAAGGGCATGGGGAGTCGGCTTCTATTGATTCAATCCGGCAAGCGGTGTCTTCCATGGCAAGCCGGGGTCTTGGACAGGGAACGCGTTCCCGCATGAAAGGTGCGGCGTCGGAAGAGGTTTTGCAGGCCCGCGCACGCGGGGCACGGCGTCGAGGAGCGACCGAATAATCGATCACGATCGTCACCAGACGGCAGACCGGCAGAGAGTGCCAGGGAGGGACTTATCGGACGCGGAGGCAAAACAACGTCGGCGAAGCGAGACCGTGAAAAGGCCTTGCAGAATGTCCGCAAGGAAAAAGACGCGAAGCGTGCCCTTCGCAAGGCGGAAAAAGACGCGCGGCCTGTCACGCATGATGGAGAAGATCCGGATTTAGCCGGGCTGCGATGGGGGCCGCAAGAGCCGCTCTACTGACCGGTCTGCTCGCGTATGGTTGGCTCTGAATATGGTGGCCGATTAGTGCGGAAACGGTTGTTCCTGTCCGCATTTCCAGCAAGCGGCGAATTGACTCTCGTGACGCTCACCGCATCCGGCACAGGTCCATGTGTTTTGGCTCGAGGCCAGTAGCACCAGACCTTCATCAAGGACTTGCCGCGCCCGATCGTAATCCTCGTTGTGGATCACCCAGAGCTCCGGGAAAATCTCTGTAAAGGGAATCTCTCCGGCCAGGCCGGAGGACCGCTGATTCTTGATCGTGCAGGGAATAGCGGCCTGCTCAAGGCGCTCCTTCCGCATCTCGACTTCGAATAAATGCTGAGACACGAAGACCTGTTTCATTCGGCCTCGTTGATTTGAAACGGATTGATGTGTTGCCGTGAGTCCGGGATGTGAAGGGTGGATGCCCAGCGGGCGCAGGAGGCATTCAAAGGGATGTCAGCATCCTTTGAACTTGTTGGTTCGACATTGTTGCGAGAGCCGCTTGGCTTCAGCGACTTGCGCGGGAGTCATGCGGTTGGCGACATCTTCAAGATTTTCTTCTGCCTGCTTCCTTTCCTCGCCCTGCATGTGTGAGGCGGCAAGGCTCACCCACATATACGCCCGGACATAGTCCGGTGGTCCTCCCAGGCCTGCGAAGTACAGTTCCGCCAGGTTGTTTTGCCCAATCGGGTGGCCCTGTGACGCGGCTTTCTCGTACCACGCTCGCGCCTGGCTATGGTCCTGCGGGACTCCCCGTCCCTTGGCGTACAGATCCCCAAGCCTCACCTGCGCCTCCGTGTCCCCTTGGCGAGCCTGTGTTTGGAGCGTCTGCAGGTCCTTCTGGTCTGGCGGTGAAAACGCGGCTCCCGGCCCGGCGGGAAGGACAAGCATTGCCAGAAGCATGATGCGAAGGATTTTCATGGTCGGCTGAGTATGCCGTGCAGCCGAATCGATCGTCAAGGCAAAAGGCAGCGGGGCAGGCCGGTATCAGCTGAGTACCACGTCGCTTACGGCTGAAGGCCTGCTGTAACCAAGTCAAACTCGTCTGTTCAGCGCATGCCGGGTTTTTGAGAATAGGCCACAGGCCAGTAAGGCCGAGATGAGAAGAAGCAGTGTCGAGGGTTCCGGAACCGACTCAATTTTGGTAATCCGAACGGCATAGTCCCCGTCAGGGTCCGAATTGTCACTGTAGTAAATATCGTGAGCGGCCACGAAGAGGTGTGTGGCTCCAAAGGGAATATAGAGGAACGTATTGTCGATGCGGAAGTCGCCATACACATCGGTTGTCATGTTGCTATAGAGGGTGTTCCAGGTTGTATACTCCGCGCCTGCCCCCAGCACGCCGGGGACTCTAGCCAGCACATCCGGCGCAAGCAGCTCGTTGCTGCTGCTGAAGACACCGACCATTTCCGTCATCACGTCGAGGGCCGCCACATCGACTCCTGTGTAGCCTGCATGCCCATCGTACCAATCACCAAGTTTCTCCAACTGGATCAGATCTCCTCCGCTGAGACCGATGTCGCTCAGCACAATCGGTGTGGTCCCGGCAACCGACCCGGTTCCCCAATCCGGATCGTTGTACGTGAACAAAAACGTCTGCAGTGGATCGATTGAAATCGTCACAGCCTTCGCCTCACTGGTCACAAAGAGCAGGGGCAGGCCTAGGATAAGAGCGTGAATCCATCTTTTGTATTGCACGGGAGGCTCCTCTCGCCCTCTCATCGAGAGAGGGAATATTCACTGTCCAGATATCAGTAACCGGTGCCTGACTGGAAAGTGAGCAAGAGACATGCCCTCTATCCTTCGATGAAGGGACGCCGCGTCAGGATCACATAACCAAAGAAATCAGGCTATTTCTGATTGATCGTGGGTGGAGCCGACGCAGGCCGCCCCTCCGCCTGCGGCAACCGGGCCGCAGCTGGCGGCAGAGGAGATGCGGAAGGAATGCCGCATGCCAGACACACTAGTTATCAGACGCCATGGCTGTGGGAGTACATAGCTCCCTCGACTACTGAGCCAACAAGCAACCCGGGTAGATTGATTTCGGAGGGGCACTACACTGACGAGTGATCATATTTCTATACTGCGCACATGTGAGAAAGAGTCAGAGTAAAATGGTTTCCGAACTCTTTGTCCCCCTGGTAGACTAGCCACGTTATTGCCCTCGTATCGAAGCTGCTGATCGAGCCGGTGCTGTTTGTGCGGAAATACGTGCTGTCGACATCAGGCGTGTCTTTCAGAGGAGGTCCATATGTTCGGCCCAATTACGTTGCCGTTCGGCGCCAAGATGCTGTTCAACACCGTGAAGCTCAAACCCGGCGTGAGTTTCGAAGACGTCGAGTTGGCCGTCGGAGAAATGTGCATGGTGGTCAAGGAAACCTACGGCGGGGAGAAGGGCGGATTTCTGGCCGGGCAGGTCTTTAAGTTTTCCGGTTTCGTCTCGGAGCAGGGTTCGCTGATGGGCGACAAGGCCACCGACGAGCATTATGTCATCGTGACCTATTGGCGATCATTCGAGGCCCATGAGAAGTCGCACGCGGATCACGTGTTTACCAGTAAATTCTCAGCGTTGGCGAGTATGTGCTCGGAAACCAAGGAGCTGGGGTATGACATGCTCTGGCAAGGTGCACCGTAAAGGGGTAGGCAGCTTACAGAAGGAGAAGCCTCTATGAATCGGCTGCAAGGGAAAGTCTCGGTGGTCACCGGCAGCAGCAGCGGCATCGGAAAGGCCATCGCGCTGCGATTCGGCGAAGAAGGGGCGAAGGTAGTGGTCACGGCCAGGCGGTTGAAGCTTTGCGAACAAACCGTCGCGCAGATCAAGACGCACGGTGGGGAAGCCTGGGCGATTCAGACGGACGTGGCCGACGAACGCCAGGTGGAAAGGCTGATCGAGGAGTCGGTCGAAAAGTACGGACGGATCGACATTCTCGTCAACAATGCAGGCATCGGCGGCGGAGGACGGCTGGCCGCCACGACGACCGACTCGTTCCACGACGTGATGCAGACGAATCTCTATGGCACGTTCTTCTGCTGCCGAGCTGGATTCACACAGATGAAGAAGCAGGGCGGCGGGCTCATCATCAACATGTCGAGCGTGGCCGGCGTGCAGGCCTGGGCGGGAACGGGGACCTACAGCGCCTCCAAGCACGGCATCATGGCGCTGACCAAGTCGCTGGCGGACGAAGGCCGGTCGTTCAACATC
>DASUMN010000320.1:0-3464 GCA_036277675.1 Nitrospira sp.
CAGCCCGAGCAGCCGTTGAAAAGGATCGCCGCCCCCGCGTCTCTGGCGCGTCTGCTCCACATCCTCACCCCGCCCTTTCTTGTCTTTCATGACTCCTCCGTCTATCGGTCTGGCAGAGCGCTCTGCCTCGGTTTATCGGCAATTGAAGTGGCAATATTCGATGGGGCTGGGAGGCGCGCCGAGCGCCATCCTGATGGCGTCGCTATCGTAGCCGATCGCTTCCAGATCTTGTTGCGCAGCGTTGAGCTCTTCTTCGGTCAGATAAGCCACGGTGTCGGGCACGCCGTTGGCTTTCAACGAGCGGAGAATCGCGCCCAAAGTCTCCCGCTCGTCCGGCGGCATGTTCGTGGACAATGGAAACTCAAACCGCCTCTGATAGGGACTCTCATACGTCTCGTTCAGCGCCTTGATGGTCTTCAGCACGAGCCGATCCTGCTCCCACGGCTCCAGCGTCGGCCCGGCGGAAGGATGTGTCGCCAGCAGATCCATGAGCGTGAGGACGTTGGTGTTCAATGACCGGCCGACGAATTCGCGTTGCGGTTCAATAGCCGTGCGCGTGTTCCCCAGCTGCTTTGCCACGGCTTCAACCAAGACAAAGTTGATCATGAAGCTGTATTGCCCGCCGAACTGGCCATAACAAGGCTTCTCCGGATCGTTCAAGACTTGCCTGTCCGCAGTGCCGGCATCGAAGGCACTGAGCCCGACCGCGTCGGGAGCCAGCAGCCGCTGGGCCTCTTTCAAGACCGCGAACGCGCCCAAATTGACAGGCAGCACCACGTGCTCGTCGATCGTCTTGAGACACTCCGTGATGGTTTTCCGGAAAGGCACGTCCTTCCATTCGACTTTGCGATACTCCTTCTCCCACACGAGATCATCCAGGAACGGCGGAACCGTCTTCAGCACTTCGAGATTCTTCGCCTCGAAGGCGCGCACGAAGTCGGACCAATTCTGGATCTTGGCATGCAACGCTTCGCTCACGTTGGGCCGAATATATTCTTCTTCGATGTCGCCCTCATGTTTCGCCATCAGCTTGGTCGGGAGATCATTCCAGAGCTCGTTGCAGATGATGCGATCGACCGACCCCTCGGCCATTCCCGCGAGATGTTCGATCGAGCCGCACCGGATGTCCACACGATCCCGGTGCGCCGCCAGGTCAGGATGGGCCAGCGCCCCGTCCAATATGGGCTGCTCCCAATCGACCATGACATAGCGCACCCGCGGATAGACTGCGCCTTGTTTGTCGAGGGCCTTGAGATGGCTGAGGAAGCAGGCGGCCAGATTGCCGTTGCCGGGACCTAGCTCCATAACCGTCAATCGTGAATCGTCACTCGTTAAACGGTTGACGGTTGACGGTTGACGCATGGCGGCAGCATCCCGTTTGATGACACGCTCGTAATAATCAGCCGCCAGTGCATGGGCAAGCCGATAATCGGCCGACGCAAAGGTTTGATAGTACGAGCGCAGGCAATCGCCGCGCAGCCCATAGAAGAGCCGGTTGAGATGGGTTTGCCATTGATCGATCGGTTTGAAGTCCCCAATCAGCTGGGGAAGCGCATCGGCATCTTGCAACATCTGACACACTCGCTTGTGATGAAGGTTCGTGGCGCGAAATCCTAGCAAATGGTTGAAACATGCCGCAATGGGATTCAGGCGCTGTCGGCGATCAGCCCACAGCCTTGTCTCAGTGCCGCCATCTTGTCCCCTTTTCTTGACAGTTTCGAGCAGCACGTTGTACCACACGGACATGGGACGAAGAACGAGATGCCGCACGGTTGTGGCCGCTTTCACGGCATGGGCCGCGATGTTCTCGACACATGCGGGAGGCTGGGCTGAGGACCTGCCTCTGACCAAGAACCAGCCGATCACGGAATTTCAAAATCGCGCCCAGGACGCCAAGCCCTACGATTTCGATGCGCCGCCCGAAGGCTTCTTCCGTTCGATCGTCACGGCGGAGGATTTTGAAGAAGAAATCGGCCCTCTTCGCACACACGTGATCGGCCCCGTCAAACCGACCGACCGGTTCGCTGTCAACACTCCGGCAGTGTTCATTGTGTTTGCGCTCCATCAGCACTATCAGGGCTTCAAGATCTTCGGCCGTTGCTTTCCGGAATCCGTACCCGGCCTTGCGCCGGACACAGTGGTGACCGAAGATGTCATGCAAGTGACGCTGGAGGACGAGAGCGGCTATCTCAAACTGTCGCCGCCTTCCGGAGGCTGGCGGCCCGGCCGCTACAAAGTGGACATCCACGCCGGCGAGCAAGTGAATGAGATGAGTTTGATGGGCGCGATGCGTTTCACAGTTGCCGCGCCAGGGGAATAGCCCGGCGGTAAATTACGCAAGCCAGCCTCCGGTTGCGATGTGTCAGCCTAAGAACGCGCAATTGCTAGACCAAACTCGTATTTCTTCAATAAGATGACCCTATGGCGGCTCCCCCTCAGTCTCGAGAGTTTTTTACCGCGCTGGAATCCCTGCGGGGTCTCGCTGCTCTGGGCGTGGTTCTCTTGCATGTGGCCTTTGCCTGGACGTTTCCATTGCACGACCTTGGACTGATCCGAAACAGCTACCTGCTGGTCGACCTGTTCTTCGTGTTGTCCGGCTTCGTCATCTGCCACAGCTACGGAAACCGGATAGAGACAGGGCGTGATGCCGCCAGATTCGTGTGGACACGATTGGGCCGGCTCTATCCCCTCCACCTCACCTTTTTGCTCGTCTTTCTTGGATTCGAGATCGCGAAGTATTTCGGCGAAACGTACTACGGCCTGATCGCGCATACCAAAGCGTTTACGTCCAATAATGCCTTCGCCTTTCTGAGCAACGTGCTGCTGATTCAAGGGCTCGGTGTACAGGAGAAAGAGACGTTCAATCTACCGTCGTGGAGCATCAGCACCGAGCTTTACACCTACGTGCTGTTTGCGGCAGCGCTCCTCCTTTTCAAGTCGCGGACGGCGATCTGTCTGATTTCAGGGTTCTTGATAGGGGCAAGTATGCTGCTCGACTCCGGCAAGCTCGATCACAACTTCTTTCGATGCGTTGAAGGCTTCTTTCTGGGCGTGATCACCTACCATGCTTATATGGCATGCCTGGCACGACGAGTCCTCAGTGGGGAGCATTCCTGGCGCACGGATCTGCCGGGAATGCTCATATTCACCGGCCTGCTGATGTTTCTGGCGACAAAGGATGGGAATAGCCTTGATGCCTTCGCCCTGCTGCTCGCGGCGCTGCTCATTCTGTCAGTTGCCATGACCCCTACAGGGAAGCTGAGTACATTTCTGGAAGCAGCACCATTGGCCTGGCTTGGAAGGATCAGTTACTCCGTCTACATGGTGCATATGGCGGTGATCTGGTTGTTCTGCCAGGTATTGAGGTTGGGCTTGCACACGCCACGAGTCTTCGATCTGAACGGGGATCCCCTTCTCACTCCACATCCGTTGATCGGCTTCCTGTTTCTCATCGCAGCTGTCGC
>DASUMN010000321.1:0-2768 GCA_036277675.1 Nitrospira sp.
CAAGGCCGGACTATGTCTTCGTGGCGGCCGCCAAGGTCGGAGGCATTTTAGCCAACGACTCGCTGCCGGCCGATTTTCTCTACGACAACCTCGCCATCGAAACGCACCTGATTCACCAGGCCTACCGGCATAAAGTGCGGAAATTGCTCCTCCTCGGCTCGTCCTGCATTTATCCGAGAGACTGCCCACAGCCGATTAGAGAAGACGCGTTACTCACAGGGCCGCTTGAAAAGACCAACGAATGGTATGCCGTTGCCAAGATCGCCGGCATCAAACTCTGCCAAGCCTATCGAAGGCAATATGGGTGCGACTTTATCGCTGCCATGCCGACGAACCTGTATGGTCCTCACGACAATTTCGATTTGCAGAGCGCCCACGTGTTACCGGCGTTGATTCGGCGGTTTCATGAGGCGAAGGGATCCGGCCAAGCTCCGGTGTTATGGGGCAGCGGGAGTCCGCGCCGGGAGTTTCTCCATGTGGACGACTGCGCGGAAGCCTGCCTGACCCTCATGGAGCGGCATTCGGGGGAGACATTTCTCAACGTGGGGACCGGGAAAGACATTCCAATTGCCGACTTGGCGACGCTGGTGGCCGAGGCGGTGGGATACACAGGAGAAATTTGCTGGGACCGCACGAAACCGGATGGCACGCCACGCAAGCTCCTCGACTGCTCGCGTATCAATGCATTGGGGTGGGTCCCGAAGATATCGCTCCGTGACGGGATCGCGGCGACCTACCGTTGGTATCTCGAACATCAGGCAGGATGACGATGTCGGTGTAGTGAAGGGGCGAGCTGAGTGGCACTGTTCAACGATAACGGTCAAAAGAGGAAAATATGGGAGTACCCTTACTCGATCTGAAAGCACATCACGAGCCGCTTCACAAAGAAATCATGGCGGTACTGGAGCAAACTTTCCAGAGTAACGCCTTTATTCTGGGGCCGGCGGTTGAGACACTTGAGAACCGCGTCGCGACCTATTGCCAAGCCACACACGGGATCGGTGTGACCTCGGGGACGGATGCCTTGCTGCTTGCCCTCATGGCGCTTGGAGTTGAGGCCGGTGACGAGGTGATTACGCCGACCTATTCCTTTTTCGCCACGGCCGGGGTGGTGTCCAGGCTTGGCGCCAAACCCGTGCTGGTGGATATCGATGCCACCACATTCAACGTCGATCCTTCGAGAATCGAACAGGCGATCACTTCGAAGACGAAGGCCATCATCCCCGTGCATCTCTATGGCCAGTGTGCCGACATGGCGCCGATCATGGAGATCGCCCATCGGCATAACCTGAGTGTCATCGAAGATGCGGCTCAAGCGATCGGTTCGGAATACCGTGATGGCCGGCGAGCCTGCAGTATGGGGACTGTCGGCTGCCTGTCGTTTTTCCCGAGCAAGAATCTGGGTTGCTTGGGGGACGGGGGGATGGCGGTGACGAACGATCCCGTGCTCGCGGAACGAATGAAAATTCTGCGCGTCCACGGCAGCCAGCCCAAGTACTACCACAAGCTCGTCGGTGGAAATTTCCGTCTCGATACCATCCAGGCTGCAGTGCTCAATGTGAAGCTGAATTATCTGGATGGGTGGACCAAGCGCCGTCAGGAGAATGCGGATCGGTACCACGCATTGTTTCAGCAGAGCGGGCTGGTTCAGCAGGGGAGGGTTCGGCTGCCGGAGGCAATCTACCGCGGGTCCGGTGTCAAACACTACCATATCTACAATCAGTTTATTCTTCGAGTGGACAAGCGGAATGACCTGATCGCTCATCTCAAAGCCAAGGGGATCGGATCCGAGATCTATTATCCGGTCCCGTTCCACCTCCAGGAATGTTTCCGCTATCTGGGCCACAAAGAAGGAGATTTCCCAGAGTCGGAGCGGGCGGCCAATGAGACACTCGCGATTCCAATCTATCCTGAGTTGACAGTCGCCCAGCAGGCTGAAGTCGTCGAGGGCATCGCGTCGTTTTATCTGTGACCAAAAACCACCCGTTTCTTCATTGAGGGGGTACATCCATGTCCGTAAGACCCAGATCTCATATGCCGCGCGCGCCAATCTCCGCTCCGCCGGTTTCAGCTAACGTTGTCTGGCAGCATGCCACGGTGACTCGAGCGCATCGGCAGTCACAAAACGGGCATCGCGCCGTGATTCTGTGGTTCACGGGGCTGTCCGGGTCTGGCAAGTCGACGCTGGCCCACGCGGTAGAGGAGTGCCTATATCGGCGCGGTTGCCGGTCGTTCGTTCTGGATGGGGACAACGTGCGTCATGGCCTCTGCGGTGATCTCGGTTTCTCGGCGCATGACCGTCAAGAGAATATTCGGCGCATCGGTGAAGTCGCCAAGTTGTTTATGGAAGCGGGGACGATCGTGCTGACAGCCTTCATTTCGCCGTATCGTGCGGATCGCGGGCGCGTCCGCGAGATGGTGTCGGATGGGGACTTCATCGAGATCTACTGCGACGCGCCGATTGACGTCTGCGAATCGCGGGATGTGAAGGGGATGTATAAGAAAGCCCGTGCCGGACTGATCGCCGAATTTACGGGGATTTCCTCGCCCTATGAAGCGCCGGATCACCCCGACATCATCGTGGAGACAGGGCAAGCGGATCTCGATGACTGTGTGAGTCGGATCATGGGCGAACTGGAGCGGCGTGAGGTGATTGCGAAGCAGGCGTGATCGATGTGCCGCCGGCGTGGAAGGGTGTATCAGCGATGATTCTCGTGACAGGAGGAGCCGGTTTTATCGGGTCGAACTTTGTGCTCGATTGGCTGAGC
>DASUMN010000322.1:0-11854 GCA_036277675.1 Nitrospira sp.
AGATCAACAGCCTGTCCCCGGACTGTCACCGGCTCAGGCCCCGTTAACCCCACAAGGGCAATCGGCTGAACCGGGCTCACACGAACGGGCGTGATCGCCGGCACCGGTCCACCATCGCGCCGGACAATTGAAGGCGAGAGAAACACCGCCGGCGGATATTCCTTCCAGTTTTCGGTAACGCGATGACGATCATGGAGCAACCCGAATCCCACGCCCTGGCCGGCGGAACCGGAAACGCCCGACTCAGCCTGCTGCGTCACCATGTCTCGATGAGCCTTGAGCGTCTCGTCCCAACACCGACGGATGGACTCGGGTGACAATCGTTGCAACCGATTTCCCCCAGAGAGAGATTGCTCCCGGCTCAAACAGCCCAGGTCCGATTTGGCCCAGGTCCCAATGTTTTCGTTTGCCAAGGCCACCGCATACTGCAACACGAACCGGGAGGCATCTCCCCCCTGTCCTTTTTGAGTCTGGCCGGCCTGGCCGGATGGCGGAACCAGAAGTCCCACTAGAAGGACCATCCAGAGCATCAGCAGTACCCGCGTCATGTCTACTCCATCACAATGTTTCATTTCCTGCGATGCGGACCTTCAGAAGAACGCCATACTGGCGTAGGTGACGGTGGAATTGTACTGGTCGGTAATCCCGCGGTCGTAGCGAAGAACCTGCCCTTTTCCGTCCTGGATTAATCGCAGCAGGCTATAGATGGGAGCAAAGCCGGAGATACGGCGCCGGTCCTGTTCTTTCTGTATGTAGGTGGCGAAGACGCCGGGATTGAGGTCTTCCACATGCTTGAGCATCTCCAAATCATACTGCATGGATCGGTGAAACGAAAAGTCCGTCGGCGGCTCCTTGTCGCCGTACCGGAGCCCGAGATGCGCCAGTTCGCCCGCCGCGACCACACAATATTTCCTGCCACACCCAACCAGGATGTCACGCAAGCCGGCAAGAAATGCCTCGACCGACTGGTGAGAAGCCGGCTCTGACAACTCCAGCGCCGAAAACGAACACAGTAGCGGCACGATTGTGAACGGCTTGTGAGCCACGACCGTCTGTTGAAGAAATGGCAGCTGGAATTCTATCGCGTGCTCAGACTGATGGCAGATATCCTCCTCGAACGACTCTGGAAACCGGGCTTTGAGCTGCGACACGATTGACTCGTCCGTACGAACCACCCCCAGCGGTGTCTCAAAATCCTTATCGGTCACGGCAAAGAAATGATGCAGCCCTCCGTAGGCTGTTCCTATCACGATATAGAGATCGGGCTGGTCTGCTTCCTGCAATTCTTTGTATGCCCACGCATAGACCGGTCCCGCTTGCTTCACATCGTAGGTCGGCGCAACAAGGCCTTTGATGAGCTTCCCCTTGTTTTCGGACGGTTTGAAGTCCGGCCCATCGTTCGAGGTGAAGAACCCGTCAATCTGTTTCTGCAGTTTGGCTCCATCGGCTTCATAGCTACGGCCGGCAAAGGCGGGCCGCCGAAGCGGAGCCTGCCGATACTCGTTCCTGGCCTGCACTCGTTCCGCCTCAGTCCGTGCACCTTCTAAAAACAACTTCTGATCAAGATCTGCGACCAGTTGTTCCACCTTGGCCGGCATCAAAAATTCGCCAAACCGCTTCAGGTACAACGCCCCGATATCCATGAGGGAGTGCTCGCCGTCGAAATGCTGTACGATGAAAAAGTAATTCAGCGGCAGGACCAGTTTTTCTTTCCCCAGGCCGGTCGGGTCCCAGAGCACGATGTACTGATCCTCGCCCTGCTTAATGGGCGAGAATTGAAGGTTCCGCAGAACCGGATATTGCTTGGGATCTTTGACGGCGCCGGTCGGCATGGTACAGCCATTGTAGGGGACGGGATCGGCAGGCTGCAACTGACAGGAAGGATCGGCTCAACTTTCCTGGGGAGGCTCGCGCTGCGCGCGCCGACCAAGCACGATGAGCAGTCCAATGGTCACCACCAGCAGCCAGAGGGTCGGGCGGCCATATGAGGCATCGGAAAATTCAATCAGGTCGGTCAGACGCCCGATCAATAGCGACATACGGGCCATCACCGTATAGCCGAATGCGGCACCGAATGCGATCATCAGAAAGAACACGCCCGTGCGGGCGACGGCTTTCCCAGGTCCCGTGTGCTCGACTGAGAAGAAAAAATAAAACAACACGGAACACACGCCTATGAGAATGATGATCGCATTCACCCCGCTCGCAGGACTCAAGAGGTTCCATGTAAACGACACCCCTTCACCCGGCACCAGGGTTAACAGCGGACGAATCGTATCTTCGACTTGCTTCAAAATGAAGGAGGAGATCGTCCGCGGGATCGCCAACCCCGACCCCACGCCTACGATAAAGGCGAAGGCATAGCGTGATAACCACGAGGCTTTGGGTACGTAACGGGTCAGCATCAAGAGGCCGATGAAAACCGGGATCAGCAGCATCCATTCATGATTCTCGACGATTGGCTTCCAAATGAGGTGGACGATAACCGTGTCATACGTTTTGACGATCGTATAGCCGACCGACACGCCGACATACAGGTGCTCCGCAACCTTGAACACCGGATTGTCTTTATAGAGAAATGAAAAGATGAAGAGCGTCAAGCCCGTTGCCACCCACGCTCCGACAATCGACTCAAACGGCATCAGAATCCTCAGCCTCGGCCCTGCTGTGAGCGCAATGAAACATAAAAGACATTGCACATGATGACTAACAGCACGATCGCCGCATGGGTCGCGGATTGCGCATCCATGCCGGCCACGGCTGTTCCCTTTCGGTCGATGAGACTTTCATACTCCGCCGCGCCTCGAAGGCCGCCAATGAGCCCGTTGATCTGTCCGCTCCGCAACAACGGGTAGAGACCCGGGGCCATGACCCCCGTGCACCCCCCGCCCATTTCAAATCGGTACTTGTCCTTGCCGAACACATACCAGGCCTCGACTCCTGGATTGCCAGCCCCTAACCCGACCAGATAGGTGATATCTTTCAAACTGTATACGCCGTCCAGCACAGGAAGCCCTTTTGTCGGCTTGCCGCCATAATCGCTGGGAAAAGTCTTGTACAGATCCTGTCCCAAATTGATGATGACGGCCGTATTCCCGGGGCTCCAACCGAGAAAGACATAGTCCGTACCATTTTCTTTCCCCATTTCCCGGGCAACCTGCGTCATGATTTGGTCGGCCAGCCCCGTGCCGGAAACCCACAGAGTCATCGCGATAACTCTAAGATTCTTTTTAAACGCATGACGGAGCAGCGCGATCGCTTGCGGGTGCAGTTCGGGCTTCGAGGCAGGATCAAAGTCGAACGAGAGAAACAAGACGGACCGTTCCGGCAGCGACTCAATGTGCTCGTACACCCCGCGCACTTCCGGCGAAACCTTGATCGGCAAGCCGACGGGATAAAGCAGCGGCAACAACGTACACAGGCCGATCACAAGAAAGATGATCCGCCGGTCAATCTTGAGCATGCGCTCAGCGAAACTCATAGCAACCCTTACCCGTGAACCGCGAATCGTTAATCGCGATGTTCGTGCGGTTAACGAATACCGATTAACGTCTCCTCTTACTCTTTACCGCCTCCCAGATACGACCGTTCAACACCAAAGATGATCTTCAGCGAGAGTGCGACTGCGCCCAAGCTGACCCCGATCAGGATTGCGCGGCGCACAGAAGCGTTTAAGACATTCAAAATCCATTGAGAGACATCGCCGCTTAGCGGCAGAATATATTCCCCCAGGGGCACCCGGCCCATCATGACGATAACGGCCGCTGCCAACAGTACCGCCGCCTCCCGACTCCTTGCACGAAACGATCGATAGGCCGCCGATGCAATGAAGAACGCCAAAATGGCGAACATCGTTCCTTGCAACGGCACCATCATGTAGCTATAGACCCAGCCAAAGGCCGTCATCACCCCGTCGATGCTTTCTTTCCCATTGGCCCAAAGCCCTACGGCGATTGTGCCGAGCATCCCGGCATAGAGCACGACGCTATAGCCCCATCCCGCCTCTTGCCGGCGAATCTTGACGGCATGCACATGAAACAAACTGGTGACACCCAGCACCAAGGCGAACCCGCCGATGATTTGAAGCCATTTCGTGACGGACGTCAGCAACCCTTCCGAAGCTGGGTGCGGCACATAGTACTGCGCTGCCATCCCAAGCCCGGTCACAAGCGTGATCACAAGTGGTAACTGGCGGCGGAGCAGAATCATTTCACGTCCTTGAAAACGTCAAGAAACAGTTGCGGCCACTGCACATCGAGTGCCACACCGGCGGTGGCGAGCAGCGTGCCGAGACCCAGCACCCCCAGAATCACCGCTTTGCCGATATCCTGTCCTCGCAAGGTACCAACCTGCACTGGCTCACGGGAGAGATACGCGCTCGCGGCATATAATTCCTCACCAATCAGGGTGTAGTCGCAGGTCGTCACAAAAAACGGCAATTGGTGATCAGAGTCCGTCCCGGCGATCTGAATCGCACCGGTGCTCGCGCCGGTCTCGGTCAGCAAGAGCGATTCAGCGAAGTAGGCGCCCATGAAGAAATTCGCCGCAGGTTTCTTCCTCAACATGATGCCGTCCACCGCCGCCGTGTAGCTGAACTGATCTGTTGTGATAAAAAAGTTTGAGTCTTCTTTGAACAAATCCGGCTTCCCGGCCTCAAGATAGGCCTGTTTGGTGATCTCTTGGCATACCGCCATCGTGATCGGTTCCCGATGGGGAACCAGCAATTCCGTTTCATACGATGCGGCCCGTTTGGCGACACGTCCCAAGATCACAGCGGCCGCGATGGTCGAAGGATCGTTCATGTCATGGGCGCCGGTCAGATACAGGATCGGCTTGCCCAATTCCGTGGACCGGCCGATCGCTTCGTCCACGGCATCGAGGCCAGGAATACGGCGCAAGAACATCTCCCGTTTTTTGGCGAGGCCGATGGCGAAAAACACAATTCCGCCGAACCCCAGTACGAGGAGCAGATTATTGAGTTGGTTCCAATTGAACCAGTTCGGTTCCGGCGCGGCCTGGACGACGCTGGAGAATATCCGCTGTTCACCCGCGACGACCGCCAATGCGACAGCGTAGGTATTGCCGCTTTTGAGCTCGACAGCTTTGCCGTTCTTGATCGTGGCATGGTGCTGCTCAGGCCCGGCAGGCCTTGTCCACCAAGGCCACTTGGAGTCTCGGACATAGTGGGTGTTCGACGAGAATTCATCGACCACCTTGAAGTGCGATGGATCGCCATCCTCCGCTCCCTCGCTCAACAGAACTTGATAGCGAACCTCCTTCGAGTCATGGGGCGCAGGCGGCCACACGACCGTCAGACTGCCTCCCCCGTCACTGGGCGTATCGAACACACGCAACTCGTGCGGTGGCAGCGACACAGTTTGAGCCGGCACCGGAGAGGCCAGCCCAACCAACGCCGCGAGCACCATCATGACTTTCAAAAACGGACCGGCTGTGCCTCTCGTGCGCTTCACGAAATACGTTTCACGCTCCACGCGGCTAGGCTCCCTCGATCACTTCAATGTTCGCGCGCGGAATCACCGCACACGATCCATCGGCAAACCGCACTTCCAGGACGCGCACTTCGCTTTCGGTGGGAATCTGGATGAGCTCAGACGGCAGTGCCGACACTTCCCCAATTTTCCCGAACAATGGGTCTCGTATGATGCGCACGGGATCGCCTATTTGAATGCCCCCCCGTTCAGGACCGGCCGCGGCAGATCCCGCAGCCTGTTCCACCTTCTGCGGGATGATGATCTCCGGCCGAATCACGCCGGCTCGAATCTGTGTGGCGCCTGAAATTGACGCCTTGGCACCGGTGTGACTGGACAGTAATGCAAATGTCTTCTGGGCCATGGGAATCGTGCCGAACCCTTCGGTGAGGACCAAGGTGAATCCCACCTGCTCGGCGCCGGTGATCGCCACACCAAGATCGTAACCCAACAGTGCCCGCAGATCCTTGTCATGAATCCCGCCGACGACAAGGCCCGCCACACCCAATTCTTTCGCCTTTACCATCGTCTCAGCCGGCAAGAACGATCCGCCGACCACCAACTTGCCTTTCATCTCAGGCCTGAGCCGATCCGGTGTCAGCGGTTCCTCGGGAGAGGCCACCGCCATTGCCACTTCACCGTAGGTTTCACCACCGACTCCAAAAATCCCTTGCACCATGCTGCACGAACATTCCACCGTGACCCCTTGTTGCGGATGGATCTCCACGACAGTTCCGTCCACATACCCCAACAGCTCGATGACGCGCGGCGGTTCCCGCAACAAAACCTGCCCTGTGACGGTAGAAATGGATTCGACGGTGCCGGTAATGGGAGAACGGATTTCAGTTTTGAGCCACTTGAAAAGCGGCTTGTTCTCCGCCAGCACATCGTCCTTTCGGATAGCGTCGCCATCCTTTTTGATCAAATACTCTTTGATCTCATCCGGAGCAACCCCCAACTGATTTGCAAGATTCAGCGGATAGACCTTTCCGGGCAACTCGGCCCGGGCAACCGGCTGATTTGAGAGGACTCGATCGCCGGTTTGCACCAACACCGTTCCAGGCAACGGCAACTGCCGACGCCGCTTAATCACAACGTGATCCGTAACAGTAAGACCGGGAGTATAGCTGTGAGCCATGGTTAGGATTGAGTGATAAGGACTGAGGACTGAGTGATATACAGATTTCGTTTCATGCGCAGCCCTGAGTCCTCAGTCCTCGTTACTAGGCCGTTGGATACAGTCCAACCGCATTGAACCATTTCGTTAACAGTGCCACGCGCGCCTGTTGATCAGCCGGAAATTGCAAGGGTCGTCCCCGTCCATCCAGCATCAAACCGACCGCCCCGCCATGTACCTCTCGCGTGGTTGGCGCTCCCAGACCGGCTCCAAGGTTCACGGCCTTGGCCGGCTGTATCGTGATCGTGGCCTTGTGGCCCATCTTCAAGGGATAGAGCTTGAGATCACCGAATTGCAATTGGTCCTTGACCGTCTTGCCGTCGGGAAATGTGATCTCGTAATCGGCACAGCGCTCTCCATCTTTACCCTTTCCAATCGGTGCAACACAGGTGCCGAGATAGACCATACAGTCGCGGACAAAGACGTCCGTCGCGGCCTTCTCATCGATCGTAGACAGGACGCCCAGATGGGGCATCATGAAAATGCTGTCTACTGAAAGCCTGGTCACTCCCAACGGCTCGTAGGCATCTACCATCATCAGCATCGACTGCACGCGGCGCGGCGCGTGAGAGAGGATGCCGCCGCTCCCGACGATAAGGTCGAGCTTCAGCATATCGATCAGTGACTTACCCGATGCCTGTTGCTCGAAGACGTCGGAAATCGTCCGTTCCTGCTGCACACCCTTAAGACCGGTGGCGAGCGATTTATGATGAAGCAACGCCAACCGCAGCGCTTCACGCGAAATAGCCTGCTCAATCTGCAATTCGTCGAGCGTCTGCGGGATCGTCGTGGGCCGCACCATTTTGTTTTTGATCCGGTTTCGGAGCGTCTGTTCGTCGATGCTAAACGGCACCCACCGCATAATGTTCGCCAACCCCGCTTCGGCCAGCACGTTGGAAATACTGTAAGACATACCTAGATTGGCGCTCACCGTCCGGTTGAAAACCCCGTCGAACACCGAAAAGACGTCCGTCGTCGCCCCGCCGATATCCACTCCGATGAGGTTCAAGTGTTCGCGCTTAGCGATCGTTTCCATGATCACACCGACTGCTGCCGGTGTCGGCATGATCGGCGCACCGGCCATGTCGATCAGCTTCTTGTAGCCGGGGGCCTGTTGCATGACATGTTCGAGAAAGAGGTCGTGGATCTTGTGCCGTGCCGGCGCCAGATTTTCCCGCTCCAAGACGGGACGAATATTGTCGGTCACTTCGAGCGCCGCCTTCTCGCCGAGAATCTTCTTCACTGGCCCCTGTGCGTCTTTATTACCGGCATAGATCAGCGGAAGCTTGTACGTTGCCCCGAACCGTGGCCGTGGCTCCGCCGCCGCAATATATTCGGCCATTTCCACCACATGGGTCACGGCTCCTCCGTCCGTCCCGCCGGACATTAAAATCATGTCCGGCCGCATCGTCCGAATACGCTCGATTTTTTCATGAGGGAGACGCCCGTCGTTGGATGCCAGCACATCAATGACGATCGCTCCGGCCCCCAGCGCCGCGCGTTGCGCGCTTTCACCGGTCATATTCTGAACCACCCCTGTCACCATCATCTGTAAGCCACCGCCCGCACTGCTGGTGGAAATGTAGATATCGACACCGGTCTTGGCATCCCGGCACGGCGTGATGATCCGGTCGCCGTCGAGAATCTTGCGGCCGGATAACTCCTCGATCTCGGCAATGGCGTTCAGCACACCGCGCGTCACATCTTCAAACGGCGCTTCCACCGTCGTCGGAGCCTCGCCGCGATAGGTCTGGCGATATTCATCGCCGACCTTTTCAATGAGAATGGCTTTGGTCGTGGTACTGCCGCAATCGGTGGCGACGATGACGTTAAGAGATCGGTCGATCTTTGGCGGAATCGAGACGGTAGCGGTCATTGAGCCGAGGTCCTCTTCATTGAGGACTTCGCTTCAATGAGAGCAATGAGCCGAGGAATCGAATCCCGGCGTTCAAGCAGCTGGGCGATCTGCTCTACGTCTTTCGCGCTGAAGACGCATTCGATAATCGGTGCAAGGAAATGTAGCGCTTGGCTTCCCAGAAAATTCATCGGCCCCATCGACTCCAAGAACACCGTCGTCGGTGCCGCCATGTCACGCTTGACGATCACCTCGGCCACACGCGCCATGAGGTCTTCATCTTCTTTGGCAAAAGTGATCGCCTCGGGCTGGGTGGCGAAGGCATGGCAAAATCCAGCTCGGAGTTCAGCCAGTTTTCCCGCTAGGTTTTCCTTGGAGAGCAATCGCATAAGTGCAGGCCAGACAAGGGAAACATTGAACGATTCGCATTATATGAATGGGGCGGAAGAGAGTCAACGAAAAGGGCTCAGGGCACCTCCGTCTTGGTTGGAGATCTCGTTGTGTCCGGCTGCCCATGTATCTATGACTGCGCGATGCGGCAATTTCTTCGTCGCTTGCCGCAATCGCGTTTGTCCTGCAAGATACTGCCTTGATTCCAGTAAATTTGCATACGGAGGTACATACGATGCGGTTCATTAAAGTCCAAGATGAAGAGCGCAAGGGGGAGGTGGCCATCAATCTGGAACTCGTGCGGGAAGCCCACTTCGGTGGGGGCATGCTGCACTTGTACTTCGAGCGGAGCTCATCCTCCCAGGATGACATGACGTTTACCGGCGAGAATGCTCCAAAAATATGGGCGGCAATGGGCTGACTTACAGGCACAGCCTCCACCATCTGCGCCTTGCCCTTGCCGACAAGGGTGTGTAAGGATGATGCGCGCTGTTCGACTACCGTACGGCGCGCATGCGCGGATGAAGGAGGTGCCTTATGCCCGCGAAAATCGAAATCGGTCCGATCGTCAAGGTCACGAAGACGGATGCGGAATGGAAAACACTCTTATCGACCGCCAGCTATCGAGTTCTCCGGCACGAAGACACCGAACGCCCATTCGGCGACAACCTGCACGACAACAAGCGAGAGGGCATTTACTACTGTGCTGGTTGTGACTTGCCCCTCTTCTCGTCGGAACACAAGTATGACAGTCACACCGGTTGGCCCAGCTTCTGGCAACCGATCGATCCCAAGGTAGTGGAAACCCGCACAGACTTCAAACTGTTCGTGCCGCGCACCGAAGTCCGTTGTGCCCGCTGCGAAGGCCACCAAGGGCATGTCTTCAAGGACGGCCCCAAACCGACTGGCCTGCGTTACTGCATCAATGGCGTGGCGTTGAAATTCGTCGCATCCTGAGGACGAGATGAGGTGATGGAGCACACAGCTACCCGTATTGGATTTGTCGGTGTGGGCCGTATGGGCGCCAACATGGCCAGGCGACTTAAGGATTGCGGCTACCGCATCACCGCCGTTCAGGACCGCCATACCACGAGCACAGAATCGCTGGCCAGCGAATTAGGTTGTGAAGGGGCCGCATCTCCGGCACGTGTCGCAGAGGTCTCTGATGTGGTGATCACGGTTGTATCGGATGACGCGGCGATGCGCGAGATTTATACCGAATCCCACCCAACAAGCCTCTTATCCCATGCCAAAGGCAGGCTTTTCATCAATTGCGCGACCATCACGCCTGCAATCCATATAGAGATCGAGCAGGCGGTGGAACGGCGCGGCGGCATCAGCCTCGAAGCCTGCATGGCAAGCAGCATCACACAGGCACGGCAAGGGACCCTGTACCTGATGTGTGGCGGAAAACCGGCGGTGTTTGAACGGGCCAGACCGATCCTTGGCGCCATGAGTACGAACCTGCGTTACGTCGGGAAGGCAGGAGAAGCTGCGAAGGTCAAAGCGCTGGTGAATATGGTCATGAACAGCAACACCGCGGCGCTCGCCGAAGGACTGGGGTTGGGCGAGGCACTGGGGATCGAACTCACGATGCTCCGTGAAGTCTTTAGCCAAACCGGCGCAGCTTCACGAGTACTAGAGACCGATGGAGAGGACATGCAGCAGCGGGCTCATGACTGCTATTTTTCCGCTGCCCACGCGGCCAAGGACTCTGCCATTGCACTGGACTTGGCACACCAATCCGGCCTTGCACTCCCGATTGCCGAGGCTACACTCAACCAATACCGTCACTTGATCGAAGCAGGAAAGGGTGAACTAGATAAGTCTGCAGTGGCGGAACTGACGTTCAAGGGGCGATTCGCATAGCGGACCACCAGTTAGGCGAAGAACCGCCGGACCCGCTCTTCCGGCACACAGCCAACCAAGAGATCCCCATCCGGCGAGACAATCAGTGGAACGCCCGCCTGGCCGGTCATATGCCAGGCCTCTTCCCACTCTTGCGCGACCTGCCGATTCTTCCCATCATGATCGTTGGACAGCAGAGATCCATTGGCTAATAGATCCAAGACTGTGGGATCGGAGATATCGTTCCCATCACACCAGAATGCCCTGTAGGTTTTTCTGACAAATTCCATGCCTCGTGAGTGGTCCTCACGCAGCAAACCAATAGCCCGTTCGACAGCAGGCCTCGTATTTGGCTTCCCAGGTGGTAACTGGATCGGTAATCCCGGCGCCAGCCGCTGCACCATGCCGACTTCATGTCGCAGTTCCGCTCCCAACGCTCCGCTCCAAGGTTTCATGGGTCGGGGCAAGTGGGGCGCGTGCTGCACTCCTCGCCATTCACAACGGTCGATGACGCTCAACTCGTGCAACCGCTCGTGCAACGCATAGCAAAATGGGCAATTGAAATCGCTGTAGAGAAGAAACGCTCCGTTCCTACCGATCATGCCGCCACTCTACCCAAACCTCTGCAGAGAATCTACCGGTAAATGGGATACTGATCGTCATCACTCAATCGTGGTGGTTACTATCCATCCGCTGCGGCTGCTGCCAGCCAGTGTCTGCTACACTCAAGACAGCGCCGATTCATCCGGTCCCACAGTTCTCAAAGACACGACTCAAGACCCACGACAGGTCGAACTCTCGAACGTGGATCTGGGCCGAGAAGCCGTGAGTCAGATCATTGCTCAACGCAGATTCGAAGCCAATCTGCGCACGTTGAAGGCCGCGGATGCCATGTTGGGCAGCATTCTGGACACGAAGAAATAACACCTGAGATGAGGCATGAGTGCGACTACGGCTGAAACTGCTTGGCCAGTTCGCCCGGCTTGAACACGCCTCGTTCGGTAATGATGCGAGTAATCAGCTCTGCCGGGGTCACATCAAAAGCCGGATTGTAAACGGCTACTCCATCGGGAGCGACAGGATGGCTCCCATGAA
>DASUMN010000323.1:0-2988 GCA_036277675.1 Nitrospira sp.
AAGTCCTTGGGAGAACGCCTTCGCATAGTCAAACTGCGGAGGGATGACCATCGTGCCGTGCTGGTCGATGAACCCCGACTTGCCTGTCTCACTGTTCCCAATCCGCACGGCCGCCAGTCCATCAGAGAACTGTCCCGCAGAATCAAACTGTGGAGGGATGACCACCGCGCCTTGCTGGTCAATAAACCCCGACTTGCCCGTCTTGCTGTCCCGGAGATGCACTCGTGCGAGTCCTTGAGAGAACTCCATCGCATAATCAAACTGTGGGGGGATGACCATCATCCCTTGCTTATCGATGAACCCCCATTTGCCTGTCGTGCCATCCCCAATCCGCACGGCCGCCAGTCCCTCAAAAAACAATGCGGCATAATCAAACTTCGGAGGGATGACCACCCTGCCCTGCTTATCGATGAACCCCCATTTGCCTGTCATGTCGTCACCGATTCGCACTGGTGCCAGCCCCTGAGAGAACTCGCTCACATAATCAAACTGCGGAGAGATGACCATCGTCCCGTGCTTATCGATGAACCCCCACTTGCCTGTCGTGCCGTCCCCAATACGCACCGCTGCCAGCCCATCAGAGAACTGTCCTGGATATTCAAACCGTGAGTTGAGAACAAGAGGCCCCGTCTGTTCATGAGTCGCAGGAATCTGTTGAGTTGTCGCGGGTGTCGTCTGCTCAGCTCGTTGTTCGCAGCCAAGGAGAAACGCGAAGAGCATGGGGAAAATCAGATTTCTCACTATCACTGCCCCCTTCCCACCGCAATGCAAGAAACTGCTTTAGTCTGCCTTGGTACGAGAGATTCGTCAAATACACGGTGCGATCCCATTCTCGAAATCATTCGTGATGAGGTGGAACATCTACTCCTCACTCGTATCCATCATGTGTCGGGTCGTGGCGTGACCGTGCGACTCGCCGGAAGATCTTCGCTTCGCGAGCCCGCCGGCCGTAGGCTTGTCTCAACAGCGGTCGGCGATTACAACAGAAGGGTCATGAACCATGCGGGCTAGAGATTGAGTTTGGGGAAGGTCGGCAGCGAACTGTCGGGCACGCCCATGAGCTTGACGACGATATCGTGGAACTGCTGCACTCGTTCTGACTTGACCGTCTCGAATCCGTGGCCCAGCACGGCATGGTTCGCGGCATCGAGCAACGGTTTCATCATCGGCCATTCGCGGAGAAAGGCTTGGCCGAGCTGATCGCCCAGCCCGGCCAAGACACGGAACTGTGCCTGCAGCGGTAACTTATACTTGCCGTCGATGTCTTCGAGGTAACAGGTCCGGCAGGTTTCTTGGAGTGCCTGCGGCAGCTGTTCGATCCGCACGTCCCAACTTTTGATCCTGTGTACCTGGAATAATCGGCGCTGCGCGAAGGCTTCGAGGGCACGGACGAGCACAACCATCGCCGTCTCTGGATCGCGCGTCACATGGAGCCGCCGTCCTGCATGGGCCAACAGATCCATTGCCAGCAATTCCTTCGCTTCTGTCGGATCGAGCACGAGTTTCTCCAGGAAACCCGCGTTGGCTTTGAGTGCCGGCAATAAGGATTTCAATCCCGGAGGCCCACCCCAGAGCGACGCCATCTCCAGGGCCTTCGTGGCCGTCCTCAACTTATCCCAGGCCTGGCGATATTGGAACCGTTCCCATAAGTCATAACCATCGGCGACATCGGCCAAGGCGCGATAGAGCGGTTTCTGCCCACCGCTCACCCGCGCTTCCACGTCGCGAAAAAGCTTCGCGGTGGCCGAATGGTCACCCCGATTGAACAATTCGCTCCCGTCACGTCGAGACACCGCGGCAACCTCATCCCATGGATTGCTTTGCAGCCAGACGAGCGGGCGTCCCTCCAACGTGATGATCTCGTCCTCTGATCCTTCACGAGCGTGAACGAGCGAGACAAGCCGGGAACTCCACGGCAGCGCTGCCATCGTCAATGCGGCCGCCATGGGCGGTGTCGCGCCGGTCAGGTCAACGACCAGTTCTCCCGGCTGCACGTCCCACGTCCGTAACAGATCAGGCAGCGACCGGGCCAGCGTCTGATGGCAGCCAGCGAATTCACCCGGTGCCGCCACAACGATCCAATCCCATCGTGTCGGCATCCGCTCAATCTTCGGCTGCACTGTGGACTCCACCAACGCCTTGCCGGCCTCCGGCAACACAAAACAGAGTGCATCGGGCTTGAGCCGGTTGAGCGAATACACCGCCGACGCCGGATCATCCACCAGCGTGACCACGAGCGCTTTGACCGGTTGATCGTGAGCCATCGTATGCAAACTATAGCATCGCGCTTCGGGCCTGTTCAATTCGTCCCAAGAAGGAGAGATTCTCCTTGACGGTTCGATGAAAGCCCCATAGACTTCGCGAGGATTTCTGACCTCTTCTCTACTTGTCCTGCAACGCAAGGCTCGTCAATGACCTGGTGGTACTGGCTGTTCCTAGGATTGATCCTGGCCGGTGCAGAAATGCTGTCGCCCGGCGGATTCTACCTTTTGTTCTTTGGCATCGCCGCACTGATCGTTGGCGCACTGGCAGGCCTGAATATCGTACAGACCCTCTGGCTGGAATGGTTGCTGTTCTCGGCTCTGGCCGTCGCTTCGCTCCTGCTGTTCCGTGGCCCCTTACTGCGCATGACTAAACATTCTCCCACGCATAGCGTAGATACCATGATCGGTGAATCAGCCATCCTGCTCGACGATTTGCCGCCGGGACAGACGGGCAAATCAGAGTTACGTGGGACAACCTGGAGCACGCGCAACGACGGCTCGTCCCCCCTGGCCAAGGGCCAGCGCGCGATCGTGACCAAAGTTGACGGTTTGATGCTCTGGGTACGATCAGAATAACGCTTACTCGCGAACGAGGTATGGACATGGAAGGTGGAACATTCGTCGTCATCATCCTGGCAGTGCTTGTCTTATTCGTGATCGCGAAAACCGCGGTGGTCGTCCCTCAGCAAAGCGCCTACGTCGTGGAGCGCTTGGGGAAATACAG